>JAQGIK010000183.1 GCA_028291265.1 Caulobacter sp.
GTGGGGCCCGCGCCGGCCTGTCAGGGCAGAGAACGTTCTGGCGCGAGCAGCGATGACGGCGTTCATGATCATCGTCCGTCGCCGGCGCTGCCCCCTCCACCACCGCCGCTGAGTCGCGGCGGCGGTCCCCCTCCCCCGCCACTTCGTGTCGGAGGAGGAATTGACGCGCATGTGCCCCGCCCCGACACTCAGGCCAACGAGATCAGAGGAAACACCATGGCCCAGCTTTCCGCCAACGGCATCACCATCGAGTACGACGAGCGTGGAGCGGGCGACCCCCTGCTGCTGATCATGGGCCTGGGGGCCCAGATGACCCGCTGGCCGGAGGGCTTCTGCGACCAGCTGGCGGCGCGCGGCTTCCGCGTCATCCGCTTCGACAACCGCGACGTCGGCCTGAGCAGCAAGATGGACGAGGCCGGCCCGCCCGACATGGCCGCCGTCTTCACCGCCTTCGCCAGCGGCGCCCCGGCCCCGGTCGCCTACACCCTGCGCGAGATGAGCGAAGACGCCGTCGGCGTGCTGGACGCCCTCGGCATCAAGAAGGCCCACATCGTCGGGGCCTCGATGGGCGGCATGATCGCCCAGCTGGTCGCCGCCGACTTCCCGGACCACACCTTGTCCCTGACCTCGATCATGTCGACCACCGGCAACCGCGAGCTGCCGACCGGCACGCCGGAAGCCATGGCCGCGCTCAGCACCCCGGCCCCCAACCCCGCCGACGACCTCGAAGGCTTCCTCGCCGCCGGCCTGAAGACCGCCCACATCGTCGGCTCGCCGGGCCATATCGACGAGGCGGCCCTGCGCGAACGGATGCTCTCCGACATGAACCGGGCCTACTACCCGGTCGGCTTCATGCGCCAGTACGCAGCGGTCCTGGCTTCCCCCGACCGCCGCCCCAAGCTCAAGGGCGTCAAGGCGCCGACCGTGGTCATCCATGGCGAGGTCGACGCCCTGGTCAACGTCGCCGGCGGCCGCGACACGGCCGAGAACATCCCCGGCGCCGAACTGCTCATCGTCGCCGGCATGGGCCACGACGTGCCGCCGGTCTTCTGGAGCCAGATCATCGACGCCATCGCGCAGGTGGCGGCCCGGGCCAAAGCGGAGGCGTGAGCCGGAAGCTGAGCATGGGCTTGGCGGCGCTGGTCGCGCTGGTGGTGTTCGCCGGGGCCTACGCGATCAGCCATCGCGCCACCCTGCCGGATCCCAGGAGCTGCATCGGACAGGTCATCGAAAACCTCCGCAAGAACGGCCTGGGCGCCAAGGTCGATAGAAGGTCTTGCAGGCGGCTGGCTGGAACGTTCGGTCGCTGATCGTGCGGGAAAGGCCGCTAGCGGTTGTTCCCGCCGCCCCCGGTCGCTAGGTTGCGCGCCTTTCCGATATTCGGCGGCCGCCTTCCGCATGGGGGCGCGCGCCCGACGACCTGAAGGCGATCATGAACGAGTCCGAGAAGAAGACCTTCACCGACGAGGAAGCCCTGGCCTTCCACCAGTTCCCGACGCCGGGGAAGATCGCCATCGCCGCCACCAAGCCGATGGTCACCCAGCGGGACCTGTCGCTCGCCTATTCGCCCGGCGTCGCCGTGCCGGTGCTGGCCATCGCGCAGAACCCGGAGCTGGCCTACGACTACACCTCCAAGGGCAACCTCGTGGCGGTGATCTCCAACGGCACGGCCATCCTCGGCCTCGGCAACCTCGGAGCCCTGGCCTCGAAGCCGGTCATGGAAGGCAAGGGCGTCCTCTTCAAACGCTTCGCCGACGTCGACGCCATCGACATCGAGGTCTCGACCGAGGACCCCGATGAGATCATCACCGTCGTCAAGAACATCGGCGTCACCTTCGGCGGCATCAATCTGGAGGACATCAAGTCCCCCGAGTGCTTCCGCATCGAGACCGAGCTGCAGGAACTGCTCGACATCCCGGTCTTCCACGACGACCAGCACGGCACCGCCATCATCACCTGCGCCGGCCTGATCAACGCCTGCGAGATCACCGGCCGCCAGCTGAAGGACGTCAAGGTCGTGCTCAACGGCCCGGGCGCCGCCGGCATCGCCACCCTCGAACTGATGAAGGCGATGGGCGTCACGCCCTCCAACGTCATCGCCGTCGACCGCAAGGGCGTCCTCTACCGGGGCCGCACCGAGGACATGAACCAGTGGAAGAGCGCCCACGCGGTCGAGACCCCGCACCGCACGCTTGCCGAGGCCATCGTCGGGGCTGACGTCTTCATCGGCCTGTCGGCCAAGGGCGCCCTGACCAAGGAGATGGTCGCCAGCATGGGCAAGAGCCCGCTGATCTTCGCCATGGCCAATCCCGACCCGGAGATCACCCCCGAAGAGGTGGCCGAGGTCCGCTCGGACGCCATCGTCGGCACCGGCCGCAGCGACTACGTCAACCAGGTCAACAACGTCCTGGGCTTCCCCTACATCTTCCGCGGCGCCCTCGATGTGCGCGCCCGGCGGGTGAACATGGAGATGAAGATCGCCTGCGCCAACGCCCTGGCCATGCTGGCCCGGGAAGACGTGCCCGACGAGGTGGCCGCCGCCTACCACGGCCGCCAGCTGAAGTTCGGCCCCGACTACATCATCCCCACCCCGTTCGACCCGCGCCTGATCTGGTACATCCCGCCCTTCGTCGCCCAGGCGGCGATGGACACCGGCGTGGCCCGCAAGCCGATCGAGGACATGGACGCCTACCGCGCCAACCTCGCCCGCCGCCTCGATCCCACCGCCGGCTTCCTGCAGAAGGTCTCCGGCGGGGTGCAGTCGCAGGAGCCCAAGCGCATCGTCTTCGCCGAAGGCGAGGAGCCGAGCGTCATCCGCGCCGCCTACGCCTTCCAGCAGCAGGGCCTCGGCAAGGCCATCCTCTGCGGCCGCGAGGAACTGGTCCGCGAGAACATGCTGCTGGCCGGCCTCGACCCGGCCGAGGTCAACATCGAGATCGTCAACGCCCGCCTGTCGGACCGCAATCCCGACTACGTCGATTTCCTCTATGCCCGGCTGCAGCGCGAGGGCTACCTCAAGCGCGACGTCCAGCGGCTGATCAACCAGGACCGCAACAGCTTCGCCGCCTCGATGCTGGCGGCCGGCGACGCCGACGGCATGGTCACCGGCGTCACCCGCAGCTTTGACCAGGTGCTGGAAGAGGTCATCCGGGTCATCGACCCCGCCCCCGGCGGCCGGGTGATGGGCATGTCCATCCTGCTGGCCAAGAACCAGCCGCTGTTCATCGCCGACACCAACGTCACCGAGATGCCCGACGCCGACGACCTGGTCGAGATCGCCTGCGAGGCGGCCCGGGCCGTCAAGCGGCTGGGCTACGTTCCGCGCGTGGCCTTCATGAGCTATTCCTCATTCGGCAACCCGATGGGCGAGCGCAGCGAGAAGGTCCGCGAGGCGGTGGCCATGCTCGACGAGATGGACGGCGTCGATTTCGAGTACGAGGGCGAGATGCCGCCCGAACTGGCCCTCGAGCCCGAGCTGCGCGGCAACTACCCCTTCATGCGCCTGACCGGCCCGGCCAACATTCTGGTCATGCCGGCCATCCATTCGGCCTCGATCTCGACCAAGCTGGTCCAGAGCCTCGGCGGCGCGACGGTGATCGGCCCGGTGCTGCTGGGCCTGTCCAAGTCGGTGCAGATCTGTCCGCTGTCGGCCTCGGTCTCGCGCATTCTCAACATGGCGATGATGGCGGCCTACGAGCAGCCGGCCCAAGAGGGTTGAGGGGAAGGGTAGAGGGCTATGGCTTCATGATCGTGGACAGTCTGCGCCAGGCCTGAAACCGTGCTTGTCACGGCCCAACGCCCGTGACGCGCACCGGACATCACATGACATGACCCCCGTCCGCGGACGGGGGCGCATCTGCGTTGGAAAACACCATGCCCTCATCCCACGAAGCCGTGCTCGGCATCGACTTCGGGACGACCAACACCGTCGTCTCGATCACCACCCCGGACGGCGACGCCCGCCTGATCCACTTCCCCAAGGACGACGCCGACATCGTCGCCTTCCGCTCGGCCCTGAGCTTCCACGCCCCCGGCCACGACGAGAGCGCCCGCGAGGTCGAGGCCGGCCCCTGGGCCATCGACACCTATCTGGAAGAGCCGCTGGAGACCCGCTTCATCCAGTCGTTCAAGTCCTACGCCGCCAGCCCCCTGTTCACCGACACCGAGATCCTGCGCAAGCGTTTCGCCTTCGCCGACCTGCTGCTGGCCTTCCTCCGCAAGCTGCGCGACCACGCCGGCCCCGAACTGGCCGAGCTGCCGAAGCGGGTCATCGTCGGCCGGCCGGTCAACTTCGCCGGCCTGCGCCCCGACCCGCAGCTGGCCCTGACCCGCTACCAGGACGCCTTTTCCTGGATGGGCTTTTCCGACATCCGCTACGCCTACGAGCCCGTCGCCGCCGCCTTCTTCTTCGCCCGCCAGCTGAAAGAGGACGCCACCGTCCTGGTCGCCGACTTCGGCGGCGGCACCAGCGACTTCTCCCTCGTCCGCTTCGAGCGCCGGGACGGCCGCATCCACTCGCAGGGCCTGGCCAACAGCGGCGTCGGCGTGGCCGGCGACGCCTTCGACTACCGGATCATCGATCACCTGGTCTCGCCCCGCCTCGGCAAGGGTTCCAGTTACCAGGCCTTCGACAACGTCCTGCCGATCCCCAACCGCTACTTCACCGCCTTCGCCCGCTGGGAGCAGCTGGCCATCCTGCGAGCAAGCCGCGACATGCGCGACATCCGCGGCCTCGTCCGCACCGCCCTGCAGCCCGAGAAGATCGAGAAGCTGGTCGAGATGCTCGACGACAACCACGGCTACCGCCTCTATCAGTCGGTCTCCCGCCTGAAGGAGGCCCTCTCCGTCAACGAGGAGGCCGAGTTCCTGTTCGAGGAAGGCTCCATCCGCCTGTGCTCGACAGTCAGACGCAGCGACTTCGATGCCTGGATCGCCCCCGAACTGAAGGCCATCGAAGGCGCCGTCGACGAGGCCCTGGCCCGCGCCGGGCTTACGGAGGCGGGCGTCGACCGCGTCTTCCTCACCGGCGGCTCAAGCTTCGTCCCCGCCGTCCGAAACATCTTCGCCCGCCGCTTCGGCGTGTCGAAGCTCGAGTCCGGCGCCGAACTCGTCTCCATCGCCACCGGCCTCGCCCTCATCGGCGCCGAACCCGACACCGACCTGTGGAGTGAGCGGGCCTGACCTCCCTCCATTCGGGGAGGGAGGTTGGCCGCCGCCAACCCCCGCGCTAGCCTCCCCTTCATGCCGGACAACCACGCCAACCACTCCCTGCTGCGCACCCGCACCGGCCGCCATGCTCAGGTCGGCAATGTCGAACTCTTCTTCGACCTGATCTTCGTCTTCGCCATCACCCAGCTCAGCCACACCCTGCTCGAGCACCCCACCCCCACTGGCCTGCTCCACACCGCCATCCTGCTCGGCGCGGTCTGGTGGGGCTGGATCGACACGGCCTGGGCGACCAACTGGCTGGACGTCGACAAGCCCGTCGTCCGCGGCCTGCTGTTCACGATGATGGCGGCCGGCGTGGTCATGTCCGCCGCCCTGCCCGACGCGTTCGGCAAGCATGGGGCCGCCTTCGGCCTGGCGTTCGCGGCCTTCCAGATCCTGCGCACCGGCTTCGTCCTCTGGGCCGTGCGCGGCGACAAGGTGCTGCGCGAGAACTTCCAGCGCATCCTCGTCTGGCACGGCGGCGCGGCCCTGCTGTGGGCGGCCGGCGGCCTCGCCCCCGAGGACATCCGCCTGTGGATCTGGCTGGCCGCCCTCGGCATCGACAGCATCGCTCCGGCGGTCAACTTCCTGGTTCCGGGCCTGGGCCGTTCCCACACCGGCGACTGGACCGTCGAGGGCCATCACCTGTCCGAGCGCCTCGGCCTGTTCACCATCATCGCGCTCGGCGAATCCATCCTGGTCATGGGGGCCACCGCCGCCGGCCTCGACTGGTCGTGGCGGAACGCCGCCGCCCTGCTGGCCTCGTTCCTCGGCAGCGTCGCCATGTGGTGGATCTACTTCTCGGCCGCCGCCGGCGCCGCCACCGAGACCATCGCCAACGCCAAGGATCCCGGCCGCATCGCCCGGCTGGCCTACACCTATGTCCACATCGTGCCCGTCGCCGGCATCATCGTCACGGCGGTCGGCGACGAGTGGGTGCTGCACCATCCGCTCGGCCACACCGACCCGAAGACGGCGCTGGCTGTGCTCGGCGGCCCGGCCCTCTACCTGCTCGGCGTCGGCCTGTTCAAACTGGCGGTGTTCGGCAAGGTCTCGCCCAGCCGCCTGACCGGCCTGATCCTGCTGGCCGCCATCGCCCCCTTCAGCCTGATGCTACCGCCGCTGGCCCTCGGCGCCATCGCCACCGCTGTGCTGATTGTCGTCGGCGCCTGGGAGACCTTCATGCTGTCGCGCGGGGCCCAATCCGCCTGAGAAAGTCGGCCTAGCTACGCCACTTCAAGGTCACCGGCTTCACCGGGTTCTCGAACGGCCGCTCGGCGCTGCGCGACGCCGCCCATTCCTTCTTCAGCTGCTGGTACCACTTGGCCTGGGTGTCGGCGTCGTCGACCCACAGCAGCGAGGGGTCGTACTTCAGCCCCTGGTTCTGCAGGTTCACCATTGCCGCGTCCTGGCGCAGGAAGACCCGCGCCCCGGCCGCCACGAAGGGCCGCATGAAGACAAAGGCCGGGTGGTCGGACCAGAGGATCTGGGTGATCCGGGTCGCCGTGTCGTGGATCGGCGTCAGGCAGGTCAGCGACAGCACCTGCCGCGCCCCGATGGTGATGTGCTCCCAGCGCAGCCCCGGCAGCCGGAAGGTGATCTCGGTCAGCGGCTCGCCGCCAAGAATGGCGTAGGCGCGGCTATTCTTCGACGGCTCATGACGGATCATCGAGAACCCCGCCTCGCGCGGCTCGAACTTCTTGGCCTTGTCGTGCTGGCTGCCCTTCGACCGCCACCACCACTGCTGGTGCACGTAGGGGCCATGGGCCGGGTCCATCAGCCCGACCACCGCATGGTCGATATGGCTGTCGAAGACCATGCGGTCGATGATCCTGGGGCCCCCGCCGACCACGCCCTCAAACTGCGGCGGCGGCTCACTGGGTTCGCCGTCGAACCGCGGGTCGGAGGCCATCCAGACCCAGACCATCCCCTGGCTCTCGGCGACCGGATAGCGCTTCACCCGGATGCGGCCGACATCCATCGCCTGGTCGGCCGTCAGCGACGGCACCGCCTGGCACTGGCCCGAACGCCCGAACCGCCAGCCGTGATAGGGGCATTCGACCGACGTCTGGCCATCGGCCTCCGTCGTGATCCGCCCGGCCGACAACGGCGCCGCCCGGTGCGGGCAGACATCGCGCAGGGCCAGCAGCTGCCCCTTGCGGTCGCGGCCGACCAGCACCGGCTCGCCCAGCATCTCATGCCGCGCCATGGCCCCCGGCTTCACGTCGCCGCTGAGGGCCGCGAAATACCAGATGTCGCGCAGGAAGCCGGTCCCGAACCGGGTCGGCGGGGCTTTCGCGGGTTTGGACATGTCGCCGTCGGCCATGAGACTTCATAACCCGCCCGACTTTCTGGCGGAAGCATGCAGCGCAAGGCGGTGGACCGGCGTTGCGCAAGGCGTATGGTCGCCCCAACTTCAAGGGGTCAACGTCGAGGGAGGCTTTCACGCCATGACCGGTTTTCGCCCGCTGCTCCTTGTGCCTGTCCTGCTGATCGCCGCCGCACTGGCCGGCTGCGGGATCAATACGATCCCGACGAAAGACGAGGCGGTGAAGAACGCCTGGGGCAACGTCCAGAACCAGTACCAGCGCCGCGCCGACCTGATCCCCAACCTCGTCGCCACCGAGAAGGGCTACGCCGCCCAGGAAAAGGACGTGCTGGTCGCGGTGACCCAGGCCCGGGCCAGCGCCACCCAGGTCAAGGTCGACGCCTCGACCATCACCGACCCGGCGAAATTCGCGCAATACCAGGCTGCCCAGGATAACCTGACCGGGGTCCTCGGCCGGCTGATGGTCATCCAGGAGCAGTATCCGGACCTCAAATCCAACGCCAACTTCCTGGCCCTGCAGAGCCAGTTGGAAGGCACCGAAAATCGCATCAGCGTCGCCCGAACCGACTACAATGAGGCCGTTCAGAGCTACAACACCAGCCTGCGCACCTTCCCGACCTCGATCTGGGCCGCCACCTTCTACAGCGGCCAGAAGCCGGCCCTGCCGTTCCAGGCCGCCGCCGCCGCCCAGACCGCGCCGAGCGTCAACTTCGATCCGCCCGCCGCGCCCAAGGTCCAGTAGCGGCCGATGACGCGCATGCTCAAAGGCTGGCTGATCGGCCTGGCGGTGGCCCTGTTCGCCGTGCCGGTGCTGGCCGCGCCGCCGGTCTTCCCGACCCTGACCGGCCGGGTGGTCGACAAGGCCAACCTGATCTCGCCGGCTGTCGAGGCCGACCTGAGCCGCAAGCTCGAGGGCCTGGAGACCAGCACCGGCCGCCAGCTCGTCGTCGTCACCCTGCCCGATCTCGGCGGGCTGGAGATCGAGGACTACGGCTACCGGCTCGGCCGCGCCTGGGGCCTCGGCGACGCCAAGGCCGACAACGGCGCCCTGCTCATCGTCGCCCCCAACCAGCGGACGGTGCGCATCGAGGTCGGCTACGGCCTTGAGCCCTTCATGACCGACGCCCTCTCCAGCGTCATCATCAACAGCGCCATCCTGCCGAAGTTCAAGGCCGGCGACATGCAGGGCGGCATCGTCGCCGGGACCGACAGCCTGATCCAGCAGCTGAGCCTGCCGGTCGGCGAGGCCCGCGCCCAGGTCAAGGCGGCCGAGGCCCCGGCCCGGCAAGGCGGCGGCTTCCCCCTCTTCCTCCTGCCGATCCTCTTCTTCGTGGTCATCGTCATCCTCAGCCGCCTTGGCGGCCGCGGACGCCGGCGCTCCGGCCTCGGCGCGGCCCTGCCCTGGATCCTGCTCAATGCCGCCGGCAGCAGCGGCGGCTGGGGCAGCCGGGGCGGCGGCGGCTGGTCGAGCGGCGGGGGAGGCGGCTTCTCC
>JAQGIK010000188.1 GCA_028291265.1 Caulobacter sp.
CGCCTTCCTGGAAATCGCCGTCCGAGCTGGCCAGGATCTGGTTTCGGTCTTCCATGGCGATGGCCGCTTCCAGCCCTTGCGCGTCGATGGCGTGGTTGAGGCATTCCTTGGTCAGCCGCAGGCCCAGCGGCGTCGCATGCAGCATGTCGTCGACGAGGCCCTGGGCCACCGCGTCGAGCTGGTCGGCCTCGACGATCTGGCTGATCAGTCCCAGTTCCCGGGCCCGTTCGGCGGTGAAGAAGCGGCCGGTCAGCATGTATTCGGCGGCCACCGAGCTGCCGACCATGCGCGGCAGGAAGTAGCTGACGCCGATGTCGCAGGCGGTCAGGCCGATGCGGATGAAGGCGGCGTTGGCCTTCAGGCGCGCGGTGGCGATCCGCACGTCGCTGGCCAGGGCCAGGGCGAAGCCGCCGCCGGCCGCCGCGCCGTCGATGCAGGCGACGATCGGCTGGGGACAGCGGCGCATGGCGATGACGATCTCGCTGATCCGCCGCTGGGCCGTGAGGCCGGCCCCGACCGAGCGGCCGCCTTCGCTGTTGCTGCGTTCCTTGAGGTCCAGCCCGGCGCAGAAGGCCGTGCCCGCGCCGCGCAGCACGACCACCCGCACGTCGCGCCGCCAGTAGAGGCCGACGAAGAAGTCGCGCAGTTCCTCGACCAGCTTGCGGTTGAGGGCGTTGAGGCTGTCCGGCCGGTTCATGGTCACCCAGGCCGTCTCGTTCTCGAGGCGGACGTCGAGGTGCTCGTAGGAAGCATCGTTGTTGGCAGGCGTCATGGGGGTCACTCCAGTTCTCTGGCCTATTTCGTCTGGCCGCCGTCGACGGGGATGACGGCCCCGTGGACGAAGCTGGCCTGGTCGCTCATCAGGAAGGCGGCGGTCGAACCGATCTCGGCCGGGGTGCCGAAGCGTTGCAGCGGCACCTCCCGGCGAATCCAGCGGTTCCAGTTCTCGGCCCGCTCGCCGGTCGAGCGCGCCTCCCAGTCGCCGCCGGGGAAGATGATGTTGCCAGGCGCGATGGCGTTGACCCGCACGCCCTTGCGGCCGGCGATCTGGGCCAGCTCCTTGGTCAGGTGGTTTACCGCCGCCTTGGCGGTGCCGTAGGTCAGCGGCGTGCCGAGGGCGCCGAGGCCGGCGATCGAGCTGATGAACAGGATCGAGCCCGACCGGCGCGGCTCCATCCGGGCGTAGGCCCCGCGCGCCAGCTTCCAGGCCGAGCCGAGGTTCTGGCTGAAGCCGGCGTCCCAGGTCTCGTCGTCGACGCCGGCCCCGGGCGGGCAGGGGAAGAGGCCGACGTTGGCGACGGCGCCGTGGATCGGGCCGAGGGCTTCTTCCGTGGCGGCCAGGGCCTTTTCGATGACGGCCGTCTCGCGCAAGTCGCCAGCCATCGACCACAGCCTGTCGGCGCCATAGCGGCCGGCGAGCTCGGCGCGGGTTTCCTCGAGCGCCTCGGCCCCGCGGGCGGTGATGGCAACCTTGGCCCCTTCGGCCAGGCAGGCCTCGACGATGCCGAGGCCAATGCCACGACTGGCGCCGGCGACGAAGATGACCTTGTCCTTGAGGCCCAAATCCATGGCTCTCTCCCTTGTTGGCGGGAGAGTGGAGACCCGGCCGTAGGGTCAGGCAAGGGCTTCGGGTTTGCGTCCTTCGACACGCCCGTTGCGCGGGCTGCTCAGGATGACTGACTGGGATTGAATTTCACAAAGGGTAGTCATGCTGAGCAGCGGCCGCAGGCCGCGTGTCGAAGCACGCACTACAGCTTCAGCAGCGCCCTGAGGGCATAGGCGACGACCGCCGTGGCCGCCGATCCGGCCACGGCCAGGCCGGCGAACCACATCAGCCGGATGCGCCAGGGTAGCGGCGCGTCGTCCTCGCCGGGCGGGCCTTCAATGATATCCCGCATCGGCGGCGACCTTTCCGCGGAAGATCCAGTAGACCCAGGCGGTGTAGCCGAGGATCACCGGCAGCAGGATGGCGATGCCGACCAGCATGAAGCCGAGCGCCCCCTCTTCGTTGGCCGCCGTGCGGAAGTGGACGTCGTAGGGGACGATGTTGGGGAAGAAGCTGGCGGCCAGGCCGATGTAGCCGGAGAGGAAGACCAGCAGGCTGCCCAGGAAGGGCGCGTGGTGTGAGCGCTTCCACAGGCCCCAGGCGACGATGCCCAGGCCGGCCGCGCCGAGCAGGGGGATGGGCAGGTGGGGCAGGAAGACGTCCGGCTTGAAGCCCTCGCCTGTGAACCCCCAGACCTTCGCCACGCGGGGATGAACGATGAGGGTGGCGATGGAGACGGCGGCCAGCAGGCCGGCGGTGGCGAGGCCGGCGATGACGCTCCAGCGCCGGGCGTCGTCGTGCAACTGGTGCTCCGAACGCCAGATGACCCAGGTGGCGCCGAGCAGGGCGTAGCCGGCGACGAGGCCGACGGCGACCAGCAGGCTGTAGGGGGTCAGCCAGTCGAACGGCCCGCCGGCGAAGGCGCCGTTCCTGACCGCGATGCCCTGGATGAAGCCGCCGAGCACCAGGCCTTGGGCCAGGGTGGCGGCCAGCGAGCCGCCGGCGAAGGCGGCGGTCCAGAACCGCTTGCCGCGCTTGCGCCCGTGGCTGCGGAACTCGAAGGCGACGCCGCGCAGGATCAGGGCCAGCAGCATCAGCATGATCGGCGCGTAGAGGGCCGGTCCGACGATGGCGTAGGCCATCGGGAAGGCGGCGAAGAGACCGCCGCCGCCCAGCACCAGCCAGGTCTCGTTGCCGTCCCAGTAGGGGGCGATGGAGTTCATCATCGCGTCGCGCTCGGTCGGGCTGCGGGCGAAGGGAAACAGGATCCCGACCCCGAGGTCGAAGCCGTCGAGCAGGACGTAGAGCAGCACCGAGGTGGCGATCAGCCCGGCCCAGATGAGGGGAAGGTCGAGGGTCATTGTTCCTCTCCCGCCGCCGCCATGGCGCTGCCGGGCGCGCGGTCTTCCGGGGTCGCGGCCTCCTCGTGCGGGGCGGGGCCGCGGTTCATCAGGCGCAGGATGTAGATGGCCCCGGCGCTGAAGACGATGGCGTAGACGATCATGAAGGCCAGCAGGGAGACCGACACCTGGCCCGCCCCGACCGGCGAGACGGCGTCCCTGGTGCGCAGCACGCCGTAGATCACGTAAGGCTGGCGCCCCGCCTCGGCGACGATCCAGCCGGCGATGACGGCGACGAAGCCCATCGGCCCCATCAACACGCTGGCCCGCAGGAACCAGGGCGAAGTCTCCGGCCCGCCGCGATAGCAGCGCCAGACGCCCCAGACGCCCAGGCCGATCATCGCCAGGCCGAGGCCGACCATCACCCGGAAGGCCCAGTAGACGAGGCCGACCACCGGCCAGTCTTCGCGCGGCCAGGCGTCCAGGCCCTGGATGACGGTCTCCTTCGACACCCCCTGGATGGCGTTGCCGATGCCCGGAATGGCGATCTCGCCGTGGGTCTTGGCCGCCTTGCGGTCGGGCCAGCCGACCAGGCCCTGGGGCTGGTCGGCGCGGGTCTGCCAGTAGGCTTCGATGGCGGCGGTCTTCAGCGGCTGGTGCTCCCGCACCACCTCGCCGGAGGTGTGACCGACGACCAGCTGCAGCGGGGCGACGATGGCGAACATGCCGATGGCCATGCGCAGGGCCATGCGGCTCTCGGGCTGGTCGCGGTCGCGCAGGAGGACAAAGGCGCTGGCCCCGCCGACCGCCAGGGCGGTGGTCAGGAAGGCGGCCAGGGCCATGTGGGCCAGGCGGACCGGGAAGGTCGGGTTGAAGACCACGGCCCACCAGTCGGTGGCGATCAGGGAGCCGTCCGGCTGGATGGCGAACCCGGCCGGGGCCTGCATCCAGCTGTTGGCGCTGAGGATCCAGAAGGCCGAGATCAGGGTGCCGATGGCGACCAGGGCGGTGGCCGTGAAATGCAGGCCCGGCCCGACCTTCTTCCAGCCGAACAGCATGATCCCCAGGAAGCTGGCCTCGAGGAAGAAGGCGGTCAGCACCTCGAAGGCGAAGGCCGGACCGATGATCGGCGCGGCGGTGGCCGAGAAGACGCTCCAGTTGGTCCCCAGCTGGTAGCTCATGACCACGCCGGAGACGACGCCCATGCCGAAGCTGAGGGCGAAGACCTTCACCCAGAACAGGTAGAGATTGCGGAACACCTCGCGGCGGGTGCTCAGCCAAAGGCCCTCGAGCACGGCCAGGAAGCTGGCCAGGCCGATCGAGAAGCTCGGGAAGATGATGTGGAAGGCAATGGTGAAGGCGAACTGCAGTCTCGCCAGAACCAGTGCGTCCAGGTCGCCCAAAACAGCCATCCCCAAATTCGCCGAACAACGTCAGCGAGCGGTGAAACCCAACGCCCCTAACGCGCCGACTACAAGGTTAGTGGCGGCGACATTGCGTCGCAGCATGGCCCCTACGCGGCGTTGGCGGCGAACTGCAGCCCGGCCAGCTTGGCGTAGAGCCCGCCCTTGGCGACCAGCTGTTCGTGCGTGCCTTCCTCGACCACCCGGCCGTCGTCCATGACGACGATGCGGTCGGCCCGCAGCACGGTGGCCAGGCGGTGGGCGATGACCAGGGTGGTGCGGCCGTCCATGGCCTCGTCGAGGGCCTTCTGGACCAGCCGCTCGTTCTCGGCGTCGAGCGCGCTGGTGGCCTCGTCGAGCAGCAGGATGGGGGCCTCGCGGACCAGGGCGCGGGCGATGGCCAGACGCTGCTTCTGGCCGCCGGACAGGGTCTTGGCCCGCTCGCCGACGGCGCTGGCGTAGCCTTCGGGCAGGGCGCTGATGAAGCCGTGGGCCTCGGCCTGGGCGGCGGCGGCGAGGATCTCCGCGTCGGTCGCTTCCTCGCGGCCGAAGCGGATGTTGTCCATGGCCGAGCCGCTGAACAGCGACGAGTCCTGGGCGACCAGGGCCAGGCGGCGGCGAACGGCCCCCGGATCGGCCTGTTTGAGATCGACGCCGTCGAGGCGGATGGTCCCGCTCTGCGGATCGTAGAAGCGCAGCAGCAGACGGAAGACGGTCGACTTGCCGGCTCCCGACGGGCCGACCAGGGCGACGGTCTCGCCGGGCTTCACATTGAGCGTCAGCCCCTTGAGGGCCGGCAGGTCCGGGCGGCCGGGATAGGCGAAGGTGACGTTCTCGAACGACACCTCGCCCCGGGACGGCTCGGGCAGCACCACCGGCAGGGCCGGGGCGGCGATGTTGGGCTCGGAGGCCAGCAGTTCGCTGATCCGCTGCATGGCCCCGCTGGCCTTCTGCACGTCGCCCCAGGTTTCGCCCAGCATGCCGACGCTGCTGGCGGCCATGACCGACAGGATGACGAACTGCAGCAGGGTGCCGGCGGTCATGTCGCCGGCCACCACGGCGCGGGCCCCGACCCAGAGGATCAGGGTGACGCCGCCGAAGATCAGGCTCATGACCAGCAGGGTCATGGTGGCCCGGGCGTGGATACGGGCCATGGAGCGGCCAAAGGCATACTCGACCGCGGCGCCGAAGCGGTTGGTGGCGTATTTCTCGCGCCCGAAGGCCTGCACCGTCTCCAGGGCGTCGAGACTCTCGCCGGCGTAGCCGACGGCCTCGGCGAAGCTGTCCTGGGCCTGGGTCGACAGTTTGCGCACCCGCCGGCCGATGATGAACATCGGCAGGATGACGAGGGGGCCCAGCAGCATGACGAACAGCGTCAGCTTCCAGGAGACGTGGGCCAGCATGATGGTCGCGCCGACCAGCATGAAGGCGTTGCGCAGGGCGATGGAGATCGACGAGCTGACCAGGGTCTCGATCAGGGTGATGTCGGTGGTCATCCGCGACAGCACCTCGCCGGTGCGGGTCTTCAGGAAGAAGGCCGGGTCGAGGGTCAGGATGTGGCTGTAGAGCGCCTTGCGCACATCGGCGACGACGCGCTCGCCCAGGCGGGTGATGAAGTAGAATCGGAAGGCGGTGCTGACCGCCAGCGTCAGGGCCACGGCGCCGAGGCCGATGAAGGCCCAGTTGAGCTGCGCATCGCCCCCGGCCAGGAAGCCTTCGTCGACGACGCTCTTGGCCGCGCCGGTGACGCCCAGGGTGGCGCCGACCGAGATGACCAGGAAGAAGAAGGCGCCGACCCCGTAGGCCCAGTGGGCCATCATGAAGGGCAGCAGATTGCTCAGGTTGCGGACGTCCCGCGACTTGGCACGGCGGGCCCCGTCCTCTCGCAAAGTAGTGAGCAGAGCCGCGCCGGCGCCGGGGCGCCCGTCGATGATGGCCTGTTCGCTTTGAGTGTCGGTCATTCCCGGCCTTGCCTTGTTGCGGCTGCTTCTGTATAGCCGCCGGTCTCCGCGGGCGACCCCGCGATCCACCTTTTCTCCGATTTATGTCAGTTGGACAGTCCGATGAAACAAGACACGCACCCCGACTATCACTTCATCAACGTCGTGATGGTTGATGGCACCACCTACCAGACCCGTTCGACCATGGGTAAGGAAGGCGCCACGCTGAACCTGGACATCGATCCGAACACCCACCCGGCCTGGACCGGCGGCAACCAGCACCTGCTGGACCGCGGCGGTCGCGTCAGCCGCTTCAACGCCAAGTTCGGCGGCTTCACTAAGAAATAAACGCCTGCGCGTCAGCGCGGACGGCAAGAGCCGGCTCCTTCAGGGAGCCGGCTTTTTTCGTTTGTCCCGCACCGTCGTCATCCTCGGGCTTGTCCCGAGGACCCATGGTGGTGCGCGACAATCAGTGAAGGTTGCCCGGATCGCTTCCGCCGCCGTTCGTGCGGCTGACGAATGGGTCCTCGGGACAAGCCCGAGGATGACGAAAGGGGGTTAGGCTTCCAGTCCGCTGAAGGCGCTGCGCAGGCGGTCGAACTGGCTGAGCACGGCGTTGGGGACTTCTTCCTCGACCGCTTCGACGTACATGCGCTTGTCGAGGTGGCGGACCCGGTCATAGAGGCGCCCGGAGCGGTCGAGCAGGGTCAGCAGGCCCAGCGGCAGCAGCTCTTCGCTCTGTTCGCCGGTGCAGACGGCCTCGGCGCCGAGGCGGTAGCGGTCATCGCAGGCGGCGTCGGGGGCCATGTCGCCCTCGCGGACGGCGCGCTGGACCAGGAGCCAACTGGCCACCTGCATCAGGCGGGTGGTCAGGCGCATGCTTTCGGAGGCGTAGGCCAGGGCGGCGTTGCGGCTGAGCAGCTTGCTGTCCTGCCGGCCGCCGCCGTCGAGATAGGCGGCGGTTTCCTCCACGAGGTCCATGCCCTCCTGGAAGGTGCGATCAAACAGCTCCGACCGGGCGAAGTCCGAGATCACCCCGGCCCGCCACGGCGCCGTCTCCAGCGCGCCAACTTCGTTCATGGACACTCCGCCCTACCCTTTACGCAAGTGAGCCACACACGGCCCCTTTGGACCGGTCTGACTGCAACCTGCGTGCCAACCCCTTAAGACCTTGTTCTCTATGTCAGCCGTTCTTGAAGTTGAAGAAGGCGTCGGCGGCCGATTTTCCGGCGTTCTTCTTGTCGATCTGCGCCTGGCTGCGGGCGATTTCGGCTGTTAGGGCGTCGATCCGCTCTTCCAGTTCCGAGACCCCGTAGATCTCCAGATCCTCGCGGCCCAGGGCCTCCAGGTTCTCGCCGCGGCCCGGCCGGGGCCCGAGGGGTTCGTCGATCATCGCCGTCGCTCCCTATCGCAAAGTCCGTGTTTGCGCCTATCTCACCTCGCAACCGCGCCGCGCGCAAGCTTTGAGGGACTGCTCCCATGACCGATCAGACCATGACCGCCATCGGCATCGAGGGCGGGGCCGGCCCGGCCAGCGCCCTGCGGCCCGAAACGGCGCCCATTCCCGTCGCGGGCGAGGGCGCTGTGCTGATCCGGGTCAAGGCGGCGGGCGTGAACCGTCCGGACATCGTCCAGCGCATGGGCGCCTATCCGCCGCCGCCCGGCGCATCCCCGGTGCTGGGGCTGGAGGTGGCCGGCGAGGTGGTCAAGGGAGCCGGCCGCTGGAAGGTTGGCGATCAGGTCTGCGCCCTGCTGGGCGGGGGCGGATATGCCGAGTTTGCCGTGGTCGACGCCCGGCACGCCTTGCCCATCCCCAGGGGTTTGAGCCTGACCGAGGCGGCCGGCCTGCCCGAGACGGTGTTCACCGTCTTCGCCAACGTCTTCGAGCATGGCGGTCTGAAGGCCGGCGAGACCCTGATGATCCACGGCGCGACCAGCGGCATCGGCGTCACCGCCATCCAGATGGCCAAGGCGGCCGGGGCGACGGTGATCGCGACCGGCCGCGGGGCCGACAAGAAGGCCCAGGCCCTGGCGCTGGGGGCCGACGTGGCGGTCGACGTGACCACCGAGGATTTCGAGGCGGTCGCCAAAGAGCATGGCGGCGTCGACGTGGTGCTCGACATGGTCGGGGCCAGCTATTTTGCCAAGAACCTGTCGGCGCTGAAGACCGGTGGGCGGATCGTCTACATCGCGGCGCTCGGCGGCGGCATGCTGGAGGTGCCGGTTTTCGGCCTGATGATGAAGCGGGCGACCTTGACGGGGTCGACGTTGCGGCCCCGTTCGGCCGACGAGAAGGCCCGGCTGGCGGAGGCGGTCGAGCGGGTGGTCTGGCCCTGGGTCGAAGCGGGCAAGGTCAAGGCGGTGGTCGACAAGACGTTTCCGCTCGAAGAGGCCGCCGCCGCGCATGCCTACCTCGAGGCCGGGGCGCATGTGGGGAAGGTCGTCCTCACCACCTGATCCTTCGCCCGCTTGCCGGGAGAAGGGCGCGCTTCGCGCTTTAGCTCGCCGCCTGCAGCTTCTCGAGGATCAGCGGATGCATCTCGAGGTTGGCGGCCAGGATGGTCTTGGCCTCGATGGGGTCTTCGCCGCCGTCCAGGTTGGTGACCTTGCCGCCGGCTTCGGTGACCAGCAGCATGCCGGCCGCGATGTCCCAGCTGTTCAGGCCGCGCTCCCAGTCGCCGTCGTAGGGGCCGGCCGCGACCCAGGCCAGGTCCAGCGCCGCCGAGCCGTAGCGGCGCACGCCGGCGACCCGCTGGCTGATCTGGTGCAGCTCCTTCAGGAACTGGGCGTGGCCAGGCTTGCCGAGGAAGGGGATGCCGGTGGCCAGCAGCGCGTCGTCGAGGCGGTTGCGGGCGGCGACGCGCAGGCGGCGCTCGGCGCCGAGCCAGGCGCCCTTGCCCTTTTCGGCCCAGAACAGGTCGGCGGTGATCGGGTTGTAGGTCACCGATGCGACCACCTCGCCCTCGCGCTGCAGGGCGATGTTGATCGCGAAGTGCGGGATGGCGTGGATGAAGTTGGTGGTGCCGTCGAGCGGGTCGACGATCCAGGTGTGGGTCTTGTCGGTGCCCTCGATCAGGCCCCGCTCCTCGCCGATGAAGCTGTAGCCGGGGCGGGCCTTGGTCAGGGCCTCGAACAGGAACTGCTCGGCCTTGAGGTCGGCGGCGGTGACGAAGTCGGAGGCCGAGCCCTTGCGCGACACCTGCAGTTCGCCGACCTCGCCGAAGTCACGGGCCATGCCCTTGCCGGCCTTGCGGGCGGCTTCGGTCATGACGTTGATCAGGGGGGAGGTGGCGGGCATGTCGGGGTCTCGAAAAAAGGTCGCGGAACCTAGCGATGAGGGCCTTCTATAGCAAGGTCAGCGGGCGATGGCGGCGTTGATCGCCTTCACGGCCGCTGCGGGACCGTCCGGATGGCTCCAGACGCCGGCGCTGACCGCCACGAAATCCGCCCCGGCTCGCGCCAAAGGCCCGGCGTTCTCAGCGGTGATGCCGCCGATGGCGACGCAGGGGATTTCCATGGTTTCCTGCCAGATGGTCAGGATTTCCGGTTCCGGGCGGTAGAGTGTCTCCTTGGTGGCCGTCGGGTAGAAGGCGCCGAAGGCGACGTAGTCGGCGCCGGCCTCGGCGGCGTCCATGCCTAAGTGCCGGCTGTCGTGGCAGGTGACGCCGATCATGGCGGCCTTGCCCATGACCTTGCGGGCCTCGGCCATCGCCATGTCCGACTGGCCGATGTGGACGCCGTCGCAGCCGAGTTTCGCAGCCAGCTTCGGATCGTCATTGAGGATCAGGGCGACATCGCGCGACTGGCAGATCGGGGCGAAGACCTCGTGCGCGGCGGCGATGATGTCGTGCGGCTGGTCCTTGAGGCGCAGCTGCAGGGCGGCGACGTCGCCGGCGTCGAGCGCCTGCGCCAGCGTGCGGCCGAAGGCGGCGAGGTCGGCCAGGGTCGGCGGGGTGATCAGGTAGAGACGGCAATCCATGGGCGGGGTTTAGCCCACACCGGCTTCGCACCCAAGCCGACTGCGACGAGACGGCCTTTGACTGACCCAACGTGATCCGGTTCACGTTTGCGGAAAGCAGAAAATGCGGGAGCCGCCCAAGTGAACTTCGACTTCTCAGACGAGCAGAAGCAGCTGCGCGAGGAGGCCCGCCGCTTCCTCGCCGACCGCTGCCCGACCACCGCCGTGCGGGCGGTGCTGGAAGGTCCCGAGCCCTATGACAAGGCCCTGTGGAAGGGCCTGGCCGAGATGGGCTTCCTCGGCGCCGCCATTCCCGAGGAATACGGCGGCGTCGGCCTCGGCCACCTCGAACTCTGCGTCATCGCCGAGGAACTGGGCCGCGTCGTCGCGCCCGTGCCGATAGCGTCGTCCATCTACCTCGCCGCCGAATTCCTGATGGCCGCCGGCAGCGAAGCCCAGAAGGCGGCCTGGCTGCCCAAGCTGGCCTCGGGCGAGGCGATCGGGACCTTCGCCCTGGCCGAAGGCATCGGCCGGGTCACCGAAGCCAACATCAAGGCCTCCGTCTCCGGCGGCAAGCTCAGCGGGACCAAGGTCCCCGTTCCGGACGGCGATGTCGCCGACGTGGCAGTCGTCGTGGCCCGCAGCGGCGGCCAGGTCGGCGTCTTCCTCGTCGACCTCAATGGACCGGGCGTCAGCCGCCAGGCCGTCGACACCATCGACCCCAGCCGCAGCCAGGCCCGCATCAGCTTCGACGGCGCCCCGGCCGAGGCGCTGGGCGCCGCCGGCGAAGGCTGGAAGATCGCCGCCGACGTCATGGACCGGGCCGCCGTGCTGGTCGCCTTCGAACAGGTCGGCGGGGCCGACCGGGCGCTGGAGATGGGCCGCGACTACGCGCTGGAGCGCATGGCCTTCGGCCGCCAGATCGGCAGCTTCCAGGCAGTCAAGCACATGCTGGCCGACATGTATGTGGCCGCCACGCTTGCCCGCTCCAACGCCTACTACGGCGCCTGGGCGCTCTCGACCGGCTCCCCCGAGCTGGCCGTGGCGGCGGCCACCGCGCGGGTCAGCGCCACCGACGCCTTCCAGCACTGCGCCAAGAACAACATCCAGGTGCATGGCGGCATGGGCTTCACCTGGGCCTTCGACTGCCACCTCTATTACCGCCGCTCGAACGCGCTGGCCCTGGGGCTCGGCTCCAAGTCGACCTGGGAAGACCTGCTGATCGATCGCCTGCGCAAGCGCAACGAATCCCCGGCCGCGGCCTGATAGGGACATAGAGACATGAACTTCGACGACACCCCCGAAGAAGCCGCCTTCCGCGCCACCGCCCGCGCCTGGCTCGACGCCAATGCCCCCAAGGAGCTGGAGGCCGATCTCAAGAAGAGCGGCTTTGCCGGCATCAATGTCGGGGCCCGCGATCCGCTGCAGCTGTCCAAGGCCTGGCAGAAGAAGAAGCAGGAAGCCGGCTGGGCCTGCCTGCACTGGCCGACCGAATACGGCGGCCGCGGCGCCACCCCCATCGAGCGGGTGATCTGGGGCCAGGAAGAGGGGCCGTTCGGCGCCCTGTCCGGCACCTTCATCATCGGCCACGGCATGTGCGGCCCGACCCTGATGGCCTGGGCCAGCGAGGAGCATAAGCGGCGCCTGCTGCCGACCATGGCCAGCGGCGAGCACATCTGGTGCCAGCTGTTCAGCGAACCGGCGGGCGGCTCGGACCTGGCGGGACTCCGGACCCGCGCCGAGAAAGCCACCGATGGCGCCGACGACTGGATCATCAACGGCCAGAAGATCTGGACCAGCGGCGCCCAGCATTCGGACTACGGCATCCTGATCACCCGCACCGACCCCAATGTGCCCAAGCACAAGGGCCTGACCATGTTCTGGCTGGACATGAAGTCGCCCGGCGTCGAGGTGAGGCCCATCAAGCAGGCCAACGGCCAGTCGGGCTTCAACGAGGTCTATTTCACCGACGTCCGCATCCCCGACAACCAGCGCCTCGGCGCTGTGGGGCAGGGCTGGTCGGTGTCGCTGACCACCCTGATGAACGAGCGGCTGTCGATCGGGTCGGGCATGCCGACCGGCTTCCCCGAGCTGTTCGACTACTGCATGACCCTGCAGACCCAGGACGGTCCGGCCATCGACGACGCCGCCGTGCGCTCGCGCCTGGCCCAGTACGCGGTCAAGGCCAGCGGCCTGAAGTACACCGGCATGCGGGCGATCAGCGCTCTCAGCAAGGGCGAGACGCCCGGGCCGGAGAACAGCATCGGCAAGCTGGTCGCCGGGGCCACCATGCAGGAGCTGGCGATGTTCGCGCTCGACCTGCAGGGCCAGGCCGGGGTGTTCACCGACCCGGCCGACGCCGACGCCGGCGGCCGCTTCCAGGCCATGCTGCTGCGCTCGCCGGCCACCCGCGTCGAGGGCGGCACCGACGAGATTCTGCGCAACATCATCGCCGAACGCGTGCTGGGCCTGCCCGGCGACATCCGCGTCGACAAGGACGTGGCGTTCAAGGACATTCCCACCAGCGGACGGGCGTAGCCCGTCCGGGGCCGACCAGCGGCCGGGCTTAGCGCCCGTTCGTGGTGAACTTGCGGCCGGACCTAAGGAGCCAGACGGACAGCGGTTGAACTACTCGAACCATCGCTGCTCGACGGCTTGGTTCAGGTCGGTTCGCCGCTCTCCACCCAAAGGGCCATAGCGGTCATTAGCTCCTTGGTCGGGTAGTCTTGGATATCGTCGTCGGAAAACCCAGCGGCCAGTTGCTGTCCGTAGTGCCAACCTTGGAAGTCGACGTACTTGCCAAGCACTTGGCTTGCCCCAACTGCCGGAGCGTCAGCTTCGCTTACAAGCCAGTTTCGGACTTTTCTGACGGCCGTTTCAAAACTTCCGCCGTGCTTTTCAATGTCGCAGCCAGCAATGTCGGAAAGTGCGGCTTGATAGCGGTACTGACGTTCTTCCAGAATTAGAATTCTCTTATCGGCATGGCGACCGCCCAAATATTGGCGACAGCCGTAGTCGATCCCAAGCTCAAAGGGCATATTTAGCCGATAGCTTTCACCCTTTTTAGTGGCTTGGCACCGGCTCAAGTCATGAATTGAGAACTTGGACGCCTCAATAAGTTCTCTGATTTTCTCGAGTCTGTTCTCGGCCGCGTTGCTTCGTTCGCGAGATATGCGGGGATGAAAACCCAAATAGATAATCGTGAACAGGACAGCCTGTAGGATCGGATCGTAATCTTTATCAAACGGGCAGTTGATGAAGACGCATTTCTCGAAGGCTGGCTCCGCCACTCGCTAGCCCTTGGGCGGAAACGGATCGGAGCCATAAGAATCGCGCTCCCTAATCCTCCCGTCACGGCCGTGGATGAAGACCTCAGTCTTCTGATTCTGGGCGATATTCCTTGCGCGATCAATCGCTTCGCGTTGGGTATCAACGACTACTGTAGCCTTGGTAGCCCCTGCCTTACGAACGCTCCACTTGCCGCCGCTAGGCACGACGTGCTGACTTCCCTTCGCCACGATCAATGCTCCCGCTTCGGCTCTCGAAGATAACATTGGAATTGCCTGCCAGCCAGTCAAGAGAGGGCGCGGAGCGCCATCGTGCTTGAGGTCATGATTGTCTCCGGGGCATCATCGCTATGGCCCGCGATGGTTGAGGAAGACCCCGCCCAGCCGGGCGCCGCCAACGGGGCCGTCCGAACAGCTGTCGCAATGGTCGACCTCCTCCACCCGGCCGAGCGGCCCGCGCCGCATCGGGGCGACGGCGAAGATGGTGGTGCCGACGATCGTGCCGCGCAGGCAGCGTTTGGTGGTGTTCATGGTGATGGCGGTCTCGGTGCGGGAGACCTCGATGTGGCTGTAGCCGGCGTTGACCCCGCCGGCGTCGGCGACCAGCCTGGCCTGGCCCAGCCGGGTCCCGCGGAAGACCACCCGCCCGGTGCAGGTTTCGCTGCTCCCCGTTGCGCTGATGACGTCGGGGGTGACGCTGTCGAGGTGCGGCCGCTGGAAGAGCAGCAGCTGGACATCGGCGATCTTGAGCAGGCGCGCGCCGGCCGGCGCCGAGGGCGCGTCCGGACAGCCGGTCGGCTGGCCGGTGAGGCGGTCGACGCAGGTTTTCTGCGGCGCGGGCGGGTTCCTGACGACCAGCTGCGGCGGCTCGGGCGCCAGCGCCTCCAGGCGGACGCGGGTCCCGGGACCTGTGACGGTCGGCAGGTTGAAGACGACGCGCAGGCCGCCGCCGGATGGGCACTGGCTCATCGAGGTCGGCGCCAGGCGGGTTCCGTTGGCCAGGACGATCCCGACGCTGGTGACGTCCTGCATCCGGTCGCCCCGCAGGATCAGCGCCGTCGGCCCGTCGAAGATATCGGCCGTGCCCTGATAGCCGCCGCTCGGCGCAAAGACGATGCCGCGCGACTGGCAGTCGGTGGTCGAGGCGTGGAGGCTTTCGAGCCGCGCCGGTTGCTGGGTCAGCACCGAGGCGACCGGCGGGTTGGGGACCGGCTGGGCCGCTCCCTGGCCGGCGATGAGGGCCAGTACCGAGGTTGCGACGCCGAGCGCCGCCATGCGCGAATGGGTCATGATCGTCCCCTTGAGGATTGCCTTGAACAGAAGGGGAGGGTGGCCGCGAAGGGTGGAGGTGACATCGGCCATTTGGCTCATCCCTATGTCGCCTCGCGGACGTTTCCGGGGTTGCCTTCCGCAGGCGCCGCCTGTGATCCTGCGCTCAGGGAGAGCTGCATGATCGATTTCGACCTGACCGAAGAGCAGGCCATGATCCGCGAGAGCCTGTTGGGCTTCGCGGCCGAGGTGCTGGCGCCGAAAGCGCGGGCCATCGACGAGGCGGGCGAGATGCCGGCCGACGTCATCCAGGCCGGCTGGGAGCTGGGCCTGATCGCCGCCTCGATCCCCGAGGAGTACGGCGGGGCCGGCGGCGACCGCTCCTGCATGACCAATGCGGTGATCCTCGAGGCCCTGGGCGGCGGCTGCGCCTCCCAGGGCGTGGCGATCATGGCGCCGGGCCAGTTCGTCGGGGCGCTGATCGACTTTGGCACGGACGAGCAGAAGGCAGAGCATCTTCCCAAGTTCGCCGGCAACGATCCGGTGGCCGCCAGTGTGGCGATCCAGGAAGGCCAGTTCGGCTTCTCGGCCGAGAAGCTGCGGACCACGGCCAAACGCAGCGGCAACGGCTTCATCCTCAATGGCGAGAAGCGCCTGGTGCCGCTCGGCGACCGGGCCAGTCACTTCCTGGTTCTGGCCCGCGACGAGGACGGCGACGGCATCGGCGCGGTGCAGGCCTACATCGTGCCCCGCGACGCCAAAGGCCTTACCGTTTCACCCGAGAGCGGCTCGATGGGCCTCAAGCCCGTGCCGCAGTCGAAGGTCACCCTCGACAACGTCGAACTGCCCGGCTCGGCCCGGCTGGGCGGCGGCGCCGGCATCGACGCCCTGAAGCTGGTCAACCAGGCGCGGATCGGGGCGGCGGCGCTGGCCGTCGGGCTGTCACGGCAGGCCACCGACTTCGCCATCCCTTACGCCAAGGACCGCGTCGCGTTCGGCGAGCCGATCGCCAAGAAGCAGTCGATCGCCTTCATGCTGGCCGACATGCACATCGAGTGCGAGGCCATGCGCTGGATGGTCTGGAAGGCCGCCAGCCTACTGGAGCATGACGATCCGGGCGCGGCCAAGGCCTGCGCCCTGGCCCAGGACTATGTGCGCCGGCGGTCGATCAAGGTCGCCGACGACGCCCTGCAGATCTTCGGCGGCCACGGCTTCATCCGCGACCTGCCGCTGGAGATGTGGCTGCGCAACGCCCGCACCCTGACCGTCCTCGACGGTCCGGTCTCGGTCTGAGGAGAGAAGAACATGGCTGACTTCCGCTTCTCCGACATCGACCAGCAGATCCTCGACAAGGTGGTCGAGGTCGGCAATTCGACCGAGAGCCACACCCGCTACTACGAGGACCACGAGCACGAGAGCCCGCCGGCCCGGCTGGAGGGCGAGCGCGGCTTCGAGGAGGTCTTCCCCATGCTTGGGCAGCGCAAGCCCGACGACACGCCGATGATGACCTTCATGATGGCCGTCAGCATGGCCCGGGGCTCCTCGCGCGGCGTCGTGCGGGGTCTTGGCCTCGCCATGCCGATGGGCCGGGCCAGCGGGCTCGGCAACGCCGCCCTGCAGTCGGCCGGCACGCCCGAGCAGAAGGCCAAATGGGGCGACCTCTTCCTCTCGATGTCGATCACCGAGCCCAACGTCGGCTCCGACACCAAGGCCATCCAGGCCACCGCCTACCTCGACGGCGACGAGTGGGTGATCAACGGCGACAAGATCTTCGTCACCGACGGGGTCAAGTGCGACGGGGCCATCGTCTGGGCGACCATCGACAAGTCGGCGGGCCGGGCCGGCATCAAGTCGTTCCTGGTGCTGAAGGGCGCGCCCGGCTTCGAACTGGTGCGGCAGGAGAAGAAGCTCGGCATCCGGGCTTCGGATACGGCGGCGTACAGTTTCCGCGACTGCCGGGTGCCGCGCGACAGCGTGCTCGGCGGCGACGAGACGGTGCCCAAGGATGGCGGCTCGGCCGGCTACAAGGGGGTGATGAAGACCTTCAACATGACGCGGCCTGCCGTGGCCTCGGGCGGCGTCTCCAAGGCCAAGGGGGCGTTCGAGTTCGCCCGCGAGGCGCTGGCCGCCGAGGGGGTCGAGGTCGACTGGAGCAAGAGCTTCAACCAGCGCTCCGCCGTCGAGCAGAAGCTGATCGAGCTGGAGGCCGACACCGAGGCCGCGGCGCTGACCGTGCTGCACGCCGCCTGGCTCAGCGACAAGCGCCGGCCCAACAACCTCGAAAGCTCGGTCTGCAAGGCCAAGGGCGGCGACGTCTGCCGGACGGTCACGCAGGGGGCCATGGAGGTGCTGGGCGGCATGTCGGTCAGCCACGACCACCTGGTCGAGAAGTACCTGCGCGATGGCCGCATCAGCGACATCTACGAGGGCACCGGCCAGATCCAGCGGCTGATCATCGCCCGCGAAATCCTCGGGTACTCTTCCGAGGAACTGACCTAGGCCGGCGCCTTCTGCGGCAGGATGATCGCCGCGATCATCCCGGCCACCGAGACGAAGAAGGCCAGGCCGAGCAGGCCGGTCAGCGGGCCCATGTCGAAGTTGCCGGGGTTGGAACTGGCCGGGTCGATCAGCTTGCCGAAGAAGCTGCCGTAGATCATGCCGGCGTTGGCCCCCCAGCCGGCGGCGAACAGGGCCCGGTTGCGTAAGCTGTCGGTGCGCATGAACCAGGCCCCGAGCAGCAGCAGGCCGCCGATCAGGTAGTCGTCGACGACGAAGACCAGCGGCCGCCCGGCCCCCCAGCTTCGCCAGGTCTCGCCGAGGATCAGCGACAGGGCCTGGATGACGGCGATGAGGCGCAGGAACGGCATGGGGTCACCTCGTCGGCGAGGCGTGGGCGGCGCCCCGGAAGATGGCGTTGAGGAAGAGGACGTCCATGCCCCGCTGGAAGCCCCGGGCGGTCGGGTCCTGGGTGAAGGCGATGACCTGGCCGCGGCCCAGCTCCTGGACCATGACCAGCGGCTTGTAGGCCAGCTGCTGGCGCGTCTCCTTCCACAGGTAGCCGGCGACCAGCACCTCGTCGGCCGACGCGAAGCGGGCGACGTTGACCCCCTGGTCGAGTCGCAGCGGGGTGTAGATCGAGCTGCCGCCGGCCAGGATGTTGACGGTCGGCGCGACGCCGGCCCCCAGCCAGTGGTCGCCGTCGACCTCGGCCCTGGCGACGACGCCGGGCGAGGAGGCCGGGCCTGAGTCGACCGGCCGAAGCGCCGCGTCGTAGGCCCTGGAGTCCTTGATCAGGGCGCCGGGGACGGCGGCCTTCTTGCCGTCGATGCCCTCGGCGGCCTTTTCGCCGTCGGGGGTGGCCATGATTTCCAGCCGGGCCGAGATCAGGTCGACCTCCGGATCGGCCAGCAGTTCGACCGCGCCGCCCAGCGCGATCAGCACCCCGCCGCGCCGCACCCAGTCCCTGATGGCCGCGATGCCGCCGGCTCCCAGGCGCGCGCGGTAGCCGCCCCCGTCGGGCAGGATCAGCACCTGGTAGCGGCCGAGGTCCGCCGCCCCCAGGCGGTCGGTGCGGATGACGCTGACCGGATAGTCGAAGCCGCGCTCGATCAGGTAGCGGGTGGCCCCGGCCGCGGGCGCATAGGTCGGCTGGTCCCAGGCCATGGCGATGCGCGGGGCGGCGAAGGCGGGGGAGAATTCCGAGCCGAAGCTGGGGCCCTGCGTCACCCAGCTGTCCTCGACCCCGACGGCGATGGCGCCGGTGCGGGCGGTCAGGGCGTCGAGGCGCTGGCGCAGGTCGGCGGGGTTGCCGGCCACGGGGATGACCAGCGATCCGGCGGCGTAGGCGCGGCCGCCGACAGTGAAACCCTTCTCCGGCGAACGCACCCGCAGGTCCTGGCGCAGGGCGCCGGCCAGCAGGGCCATGGCCTGCGAGCCGGGCGGCACGACATAGGCGACGGCGCGCTCGGCCCCGGCGACATAGCCCTTGCCGATCTCGTCGACGGCCAGCGGCCGGCCGGGCGGGACACCCTTGCAGCGCTCGGCCGGGGTGTTGAACAGCGGCGGCAGGGCCCAGCCGGTGACGTCGTACATCTCGGGCGGCAGGCCCTTGGCCCGGCGGCGCTCCTGCTCGGCGACGAACTGCGGGGTCATCGAGACGGAGCGGTCGAACAGCACCTGCACCAGCCGCCCGTGCGGCTGGCCGCCGTCGATGACGTAGGTCCCGGCCTCATAGCCCTTGCCGCAGGCCTTGAAGGCGGTGTCGGCCCGGCTGACCTCGATGCCCTGGCGGGCCAGCAGCTGGGCCAGGCGGTCGGCGGCCCCCGGATCGGCGGCGGTGCGCGGCAGGATCCAGGAGCCGGCGGCGCGGGCCTGGGCCATCGCCGAGACCTGGTAGCTGTAGAAGTCGTTCAGCAGCCGCTCGCGGTTGTCGGCCGCCGTCTGGATGGTCGACAGCGAGATCAGGAAATGGTGCCGGGTGGCGTCGGCCAGAGTCAGGATCTCGCCCGACGACTGGCGCACGGCCAGGCCGCGCACGCCGGCCTGCTCATAGGTCATGGAGACGGCGCCGAAGTAGCTGGGCCAGTTGTCGCCGTAGCCCGGGTAGAAGGCGTCGTAGTTCTCGCGGGTGAAGTAGTCGACGCCCTCGCGGTCGAAGACGGCGGCGTGGTTGCGGCCGAACAGGGCCCGGCTCCTGACCTGCGCCTCGGGCAGCAGGGGGTTCAGCGGGTCGGCCTCGGGCGGGAAGAAGAAGGTGGCGTTGGAGCCCATCTCATGGGCGTCGGCGACCACCTGCGGATACCACTGGCGCATCAGGGCGCTGTGGCCGCGGGTCTCCGGCTGGGTCTGGGCGAACCAGTCGCGGTTGAGGTCGAACAGGTAGTGGTTGAAGCGGCCCTGCGGCCACAGCTCGGCCCGCTCGGCGGAGGCGGCGTCGGTGTCGGGCTCCAGGCCGAAGGCGGCCTCGTAGCCGTTGATGAAGCGGTCGCGGCCGTCGGGGTTCTGGGTCGGGACCAGGATGACCACGGTCCGGTCCAGCCAGCCGGCCACGGCCGGATCGCGCGAAGCCAGCAGATGGCGGGCCGTGGCCATGGCCGCCTCGGCCGGCGAGGTCTCGTTGCCATGGACGCTGTAGGCCAGCCAGACGATGGCCGGCTGGTCGGCCATGATGGCTTTTGCCCGGGCGGCGTCGGTGCGGCGCGGGTCGGCCAGCGCCCGGGCGTTGGCCTGGATGTCGTCCAGCCGGGCCATTGCGGGCCGAGGTGATCACCGCATAGGGCAGCACCCGGCCCTCCCAGGTGCGGCCGTAGTCGCCCATCCGCATGCGGTCGGGGGCCGCCTTGGCCAGGGTCTCGAAATAGCGGCGCACATCGGCCGACAGGGTCAGCCGCTCGCCCAGCTCATGGCCGATGACGGTCTTCGGCTCGGGGATGGCGGCGTCATAGGACACGCCCGCGGTCCACACCGAACGCGGCTTCTCCTCGGGACGATTCTGGGCGGCAACCGGCAGGGCGACCGCCAGCGTGAGCGCCAGCGCGACGAAATAGCGAACCATGAAACAGCATCCCCGAACTTGAGCGGCGCAATCTGCGCTACCGGCGAGGGCCGCGTCTAGAGCAGCCAGCCGCCATAGTCGGCGATGACGTCGCCGTTGATCTTGACCTGGTATTCGGCCACGCCGTTGCCGTCGATGTCGAGCCGCACGGTGGTGATGCCGCCCGCCAGGGTCAGGGTCATCTCGCCGGCGTGGTGGGTGAAGGCCGCGACCCTGGCGATGGTCCCGGCATAGGCGCCGGAGAAGTCCATGACGTCCCCTTCGGCCGTCGAGAAGTCGTAGATCTGGTCGGTCTCCAGCACCCCGCCGAAGGCATGCTCGACGCGGAAGATGTCGGCCCCGATGCCGCCCCGCAGCAGGTCGTTGCCGACCCCGCCGACGATGATGTCGTCGCCGTCGTTGCCGTTGATGGTGTCGACCCCGGCCAGGCCCGACAGGAGGTTGTTCCCGCCGTTGCCCTGCAGGTTGTTGGCGCCGCTGTTGCCGGTCCCGGCGGCGTCGGTCGCGGCCTGCAGTTCCAGGCCCTCGATCTCGGAGGCCAGGGTCCAGGTCAGGGTGGTGCGGACGATGTCGTAGCCTTCGCCGGCCAGCTCGAGGGTCTGGTCGCCGGCGTTGTCGACGATGTAGACGTCGTTGTCGGCCCCGCCCGACATGATGTCGGCGCCAAGGCCGCCGTCGAGGTAGTCGTTGCCGAGGCCGCCGTTCAGCGTGTCGATGTCCGCCTGGCCGTCCATGCGGTCATTCCCCAGCCCGCCGTTCAGGAGGTCGGCCCCCGTGCCGCCATAGAGCTTGTCCGCCCCGTCGCCGCCGCTCAGTTCGTCGGCTCCGGCATCGCCGAACAGCGTATCGCCGCCAAGCCCGCCGATCAGGTCGTCGGCCCCGTCGCCGCCGTTCAGCAGGTCGTTGCCGTCGCCGCCGTCGAGGATGTCGTCGCCGGCCAGGCCGTTCAGGGTGTCCTTGCCGCCGCCGCCGGACAGGTTGTCGGCCCCCAGCCCGCCGCTGGCGCTTTCGTCGCCCATGCCGCCCGTGAAGTTCACCGGCGTCGGCGCCACGCCGTAGATGACGATGGCGGCGCCGGCGTTGACGGTTTCGCCGACCAAAAACTCGCCACCGACGATCAGGTCGCCGACACCGTCATGGTTGAGGTCTCCCGCCGAGGCGACGATGCCGCCGAAGCGCTGGAAGCCGCCGGCGCCGGGATAGATGTTCATCCCGTCGGCGTCGGTCATGCCGTTGACGTCCAGCGTCGCACCGAAGGTGGCCCGCCCGAAGATCACATAGGCGGCGCCGGCGCCGTAGCCGTATTGGTCGTCGCGGCGGGCTCCGACCACGATGTCGTCGAAACCGTCGCTGTTGAAATCCCCGAGTCCCGCGACGGACCAGCCGAGGTTGTCCTCGTCGCTGCGGCCGACGATCTTGACGCCGGTCGTGGCGTCCAGGCTGGCCAGGCTGGTCAGGGCCGCGAAGCCGCCCGCCCGGCCGAAGACGATATAGGCCGCGCCCTGGTTGCTGCGACCGAGGGCGTCGTTGCTGGGCGCGCCGATGATCAGGTCGTCCAGGCCGTCGCCATTGACGTCGCCCGCCGAGTCCACCGACAGGCCGGCCGCGTCCAGGAAGGCCTCTCCGGTGAGGACGAAGCCGTTCGAACCGTCCAGGTCGTCGACGGTCAGGGTGGCGGCGAACGGACCGTCGGCCGCCCGCTTGCCGAAGACCACCACCGCCGAGCCCTGGGCGTAGAAAGTCTGGCCGGACCGGGCGCCGATGATGAGGTCGCCGACCCCGTCGCCGTTCATGTCGCCGGCCGAGGCGACCGACTGGCCGAGGCGGAAGTTTTCGGCGGCGCCCGAAATCCGGAATCCATTGGTCCCGTCCAGCGAGGTGACATCGAAGGCGGCGCTGAAAGGACCGGCCCCCGGCCTGCCGAAGATCACGTAGGTCGGCCCGGTGTTCTGGATCGTGCCGCCAGGGCCGGAGGTGTCGCCGTAGCGGGAGGTGACGGCGAAGTCGTCGATGCCGTCGCCGTTGACGTCGCCGACCGCGCCATTGATGAAGCCCAGCTGGTCGCCATGCCCCACGCCATCGATCCGGAAACCGTTGGCGCCGTTGACGCTGGCCAGCGGCAGGTCGCTGAAGGCGCCGGCGTGGCCATAGAGGATGTAGGCCGTCCCCGTCTGATAGTTGCCGGCCAGGGCGCCGATCAGGATGTCGTCGAACCCGTCGCCGTTGATGTCGCCGATGCCGGAGATGTTCTCGCCGGACCGCTCCGAGTTGAAGCCGCCGGTCAGCCGGACCCCATTGGTCCCGTTCACCGTCGACAGGTTGAAGATCGCCGGGAAGCCGGCGGCCGAGCCGAACAGCAGATAGGTCACGCCGGCGGAGTTGTTCGTGAACGGCGCCCCGACCAGCAGGTCCTGGTAGCCGTCGCCGTTGACGTCCCCGGCTGCGGCCACGCCGTGGCCGGTGTAGCTGTTCTGGTGGGCGCCATTGATGCGAAAGCCGTTCGCGCCGTTCAGCAGGCCGGGTTGGAAGGTCGCGGGCAGGGGCATGGTCGGATTCCGGAGAGGGCAGCGCCCATCACCGCATCTGCCGCCTTGCTCGCACAGTGTACGAATCGAACTGCATTCGACGCCGCCGAAAAACCACCTAAGGCGGCTCTTGCGCCCGGCTTCGCGGTGAGGTGGGGCTCGGGTCCCCGAAGCGGGTGATGAATCGCCGAAAACCGAACGATGTTCCGGCGGCACACCTTTTCTCTCGTCTTTTCAACTGTATTAATCGAACTGCATTTTGCCGGGGGGGCGAAGCACCATGCTTGACGCCCGATGGCTGGGCAGCGCCGACGCGGCCGCGACCGCGTCGCTGGACCCGGCGGTTCACGCGGCCGTCGCCGAACATCCGCACTTTCGCGCGCTGATGCGGCCCTGGGTCGAGACCTGGAAGGTCGGCGAGCACGACGGCGCCGTCCTGGCCCGGACGCTGCGCGACACCGGCCGGTTCTTCATCGGCCTGTGGGCCCTGTACCTGCACGCCACGCCGGGTGGGCTGACCCGGGGACGACTGGCCGAGGCGCTGACCGACAGCGGCATGTCTGGGCCGGGCCGGGTGGCCTCGGTGCTGCTGTTCATGCGCTTCATCCGCTACGTCGAGCCGGCCCCGGAGGGCGTCGACCGGCGGATCCAGCGCTACCTGCCGACGGCGCGCATGCTGCAGGCCTTCCGGGCCCGCTTCCGCCGCGACCTTGAGACCTTCTGGCCGGCCGATCCGGTCCTGTTGCGCGTCGTTCCGGCCCTCGATCGGGACGACGTCCTGAACGCCTATCTGGCGGCCATGGGCGAGGTCACCCGCGTGGCCATGGGCCGCTACCAGGCCGGGGAGACCTCGATGGAAGTCATCTCCCACCGCTACGGCGGCATGGCCCTGCTGGCCGAGATCCTGCTGTCGGCCCCGGAGGAGGCGGTCTTTCCGCCGACCGGCCTGCTGAACGCCAACCTCGCCGACCTGGCCCGGCGCTGCGACATTTCCCGGGCCCAGGTCCGGGGTGTCCTGGCGGCCGCCGAGAAGGCCGGCTTTCTCGAGCTGCTGCCCGGCAATCGCTGTCGCCTGAGGCCGTTGCTCGGCGAGCACCTGAACATGCTGCTGGCCGGATCGTTGGTGGTTTCGGCCTATGCCGCCCACCGCGCCGCCGAATGCCTCGACCAGCCGGAAGCGGCCCGCAGCGCCTGACCCGATTCAAGGTTACTTGCGAATGCGTTGCATCGTCGCCAACTATCGGCTAGAGAACGCGAATTGTTCGCAATCGAGTCCGGGTATCCCACCTTGTACGTCTGCAACTGCAACGGCATCCGTGAACGCGACGTCCGCCACGCCATCGCGTGCGGCGCCTCGCGACCTGCCGAGGTGTTCAAGAGCCAGGGCTGCCAGGCCCAGTGCGCCAAGTGCGTCTGCGAGATGCGCCAGATGATCGACGAGAGCCGCGAAGCGCTGCGTTACGCGGCCGAATAGCGCCTCTTCAGACGCATTCTCAGGCGGTTACTGTCGTCGCGAGGCATTCGCGAAGATTTGTCTGAGAGCGCGAAACGTTCGCACAGATAACGGTTGCGGCGGAACCCGAAGCGGGTTCATGAGCTCTTCATTGAACCTTGGGGAGCACCGCCATGAAGGGCGATCCGGCCATCATCCGCATTCTGAACGCGGTCCTGACCAACGAGCTCACGGCCGTGAACCAGTACTTCCTGCATGCGCGGATGTACCAGCACTGGGGCCTCAGCAACCTCGGCCAGATCACCTACGACGAGTCGATCGGCGAGATGAAGCACGCCGACAAGCTGATAAAGCGCATCCTCTTCCTCGACGGCCTGCCCAACCTGCAGGACCTGCACAAGCTGAAGATCGGCGAGACCGTGCCCGAGGGCCTGGCCGCCGACCTGGCCGTCGAGAAGGGCGGCCGCGAGACACTGATTCCCGGCGTGAAGGCCTGCGAAGAGGCGCTGGACTACGTGTCCCGCGAACTGCTGGTCGAAATCCTCAGCGACACCGAGGACCACATCGACTTCCTCGAGACCCAGCTCGATCTGGTCCGCCAGCTCGGCGAGCAGAACTACCTGCAGAGCGCCATGGGCGAGATGCAGGGCGAAGGCGGCCACTAGGCCTTCATTCACCTGGCGCGCCGGCGTCCTGACTGTACTAGAGTCCTGCTCGATATGGGGGCAGTGGTATTGGTCGAGACGGCGGCGGACAGGGCCACCTGGATGGCGGGCGAGGGGCTGGGGTCAGTCGCCGGCCGGCCCGGCTACAGGGCGGCGGTCCGTCGCCACTTCCAGGCCTGGTTGGCCCCGCAGTCGGAATCGGCGGTCAGCCGCAGCCTGCGCCACCTCAGCCACTACGTCAGCGCCATCTGGGTCTTCTATCTCGACGCCACCCCCGGCGGCCTGACCTTCAGCCGCCTCAGCGAACTCCTCGACCGGTCGGGCGTCACCTCGGCGCGGCGGGCGCGGCCGCTGCTGATCTACCTGCAGTTCATCGGCTACATCGAGCCGGCTCCGACCAACGACGCCCGCGTCAAACGCTGGCGGCCGACCGACCGCATGGCCCAGGCCTTCCGCCGCCGCATGGCCGAGGACTTCGCCGGCATGCGCGCCATCGACCCCGACATCGAAGCCCTGGCCGCCCGCTTCGACCAAGATGCCGTCTTCGCCGCCTTCATGCGGGCCATGGGCGCGCTGACACTGGCCCTGCTGGCCCGGCATCAGCCCGAGGACGATGACCTCGATCTCTTCTCACAGCGCACCGCCGGCATGGCCCTGATGGCCGAGTTGCTGTTCTGCGGCGAGCCGGACGGTCCATTCCCGCCGGTCGGCCCGATCCGCTACAGCATCGCGGGCCTGGCCCGCCGCAACAAGGTCTCGCGCATGCATGTCCGCCGCCTGCTGGCCGAGGCCGAAAAGACCGGCTTCCTGACCCAGAGCGGCGAGGGCGAGGCGGTGCTGCACCCGGTGCTCGGCCAGAAGGCCGAGACCCTCTTCGTCATCACGGTCTGGTCCTACAACTACTGCGCCCGCGCCGCCCTCGAGGAGGCCGCCTAGAGCAGCCAGTCGCCGCTCTCGCCGGTGACGTCTCCGTTGATCTTCATCTGGTAATCGACCTTGCCGTCGCCGGTGGTGTCGAGCCGCAGGGTGGTGATGCCGCCCGCGAAGGTCAGAGTCATTTCGCCGGCGTGTTTGGTGAACCCCGCCACCAGGCTCAGCGTCCCCGCATAGGCGCCCGACAGGTCGAGGATATCTTCTTCGGCGGCGCTGAAGTCGTAGACCTGGTCGGTCTCCAGCACCGGGCCGAAGGCATGGGCGACGACGAAGGTGTCGGCCCCCAGGCCGCCGCGCAGCAGGTCGTTGCCGAGGCCGCCGACGATGATGTCGTCGCCGTCATTGCCGTTGAGGGTGTCGACGCCGCCGGCGCCGTCCAGCCGGTTGGCGCCGGCGTTGCCCTGCAGGTTGTTGGCGCCGCCGTTGCCCGATCCGTCGAGGTCGGCCAGCCCCTGCAGTTCCAGCCCCTCGACCTCGCCCTCCAGCACCCAACCACCCAGCGCCGTGCGGACGATGTCGTAGCCGCCGCCCGGCGCCTCGACGACCAGGTCGCCGATGTGGTCGATGATGTAGACGTCATTGCCCGCGCCGCCGGTCATCAGGTCGCCGTCGGCCCCGCCGTCCAGGTAGTCGTTGCCGTCGCCGCCGGTGAGGACGTCGGCGCCCAGGCCGCCGTCGAAACGGTCATTGCCCAGGCCGCCGACCAGATCGTCAGCCCCGGCGCCGCCGTTCAGCTTGTCCGCGCCGTCGCCGCCGTCGATCAGGTCGTCGCCGGCCTCGCCGTTCAGCACGTCCCCGCCGTTTCCCCCGACCAGGTCGTCGGCGCCGTCGCCGCCGTAGAGCACATCGCCCAGGTCGCCGCCGTCCAGGATGTCGTCGCCGCCCATGCCGCTCAGGATGTCCTTGCCGCCCGCGCCGATCAGGGTGTCGCCCCCGAAGCGCCCGGTGAGGCTGTCGTCGTCGGCCCCGCCCGTCTGGTCGAAGACCTTGGGAATGCCGAACACCACATAGGCCGCGCCCCTGAAATCGGCGCCGAAGGCGCGGGCCCCGACCAGCACGTCGGAGACCCCGTCGCCATTGACGTCGGCCAGGCCGACCGAAAAGCCGCTGTAGTTGTCAATGCCCTCGCCATCCAGGCGGAAGCCGTTGTCGCCGTTGAGGCTGGCCAGGGACAGCACCGCCGCATGCGGCCCAGGTCCCCCGAACACCACATAGGTCGAGCCGGAATAGCGGCTGTTCGGGTCGGCTTCCGGGGCGCCCAGGACCAGGTCGTCGTAGCCGTCGCCATTGACGTCGCCCGCCCCGGCGACGGCGCAGAGGGCGTCGCGCGCCGCCACGCCGTTGATCTGGAAGCCGTTGGTCCCGTCCACGCTGGCCAGGGTGGCGCCGGGCAGCAGGCCGGCGGCGTTGCCGAAGATCAGCCAGGCCGCACCGGCGTCACTGGCGGCGGCGTCGGAGCGTTGGGCGCTGACCAGCATGTCGTCATAGCCGTCGCCGTTGAAATCCCCCGCCCAGGCCACGGCGCTGGAACTCTGATCGCCCACCGCTTCGCCGACGATCAGCTGGGCGTCCGCCACGGGGGTGCTCGCGGCGAAGCTCGCCGCCCCCAGCACCAGATAGGTCCCGCCGAGATAGTTGCCGCCGATGATTTCGGAGCCGACCAGAATGTCGGCGAAACCATCGCCGTTGAAGTCCCCGCCGGCCGAGAGCGATCTGCCGGCCATCTCCACGTAGTCCCCGGTCAGGGCGAAGCCGTTGGTCCCGTTCAGGCTGGAGACGGGAACCGTGGCCGCGAACGGCTGGTCGGAACCGAAGACCACATAGGTGGCGCTGGGGCCGGCGAATCCGGCGGCGGAGACCACCAGGTCGCTCAGGCCGTCGCCGTTGATGTCGCCCGCCGAGGCCCTTCGCCCGAAGAAGGAGAAGACCAATTCGCCGCCCACCGTGAAGCCGTTGGTTCCGTCGAGCGCCGCGAGATCGACCAGGGAGTCGAAGCCGTCCGTGCGGCCGAACACGACATAGGCGGCGCCCACGTAGTCGCCGACCCCATAGGCCCCGACCAGCAGGTCGTCCAGGCCATCGCCGTTGACGTCCCCGACGCCGGTGGCCGCGAAGCCCATGCGATCGAGGCTATCGACGCCGTGCATGCGAAAGCCGTTGGTCCCGTTCAGGGACTCCAGGGCGATCTCGGCCGGAAAGCCCTGATCGGTTCCAAACACCACATAGGCGGCGCCGGCCGAGTTGTTGAAGCCGCGCCCGCCGACGATGAAGTCCTCGATGCCATCGCCATTGACGTCGCCCGCGGAATTCACCGCCATCCCCGCGGCGGCGAACGGACCGGAGCCGGTCACCTGGAAGCCGTTTGCGCCGTTCAGGCTGGACAGGGCGATGATGGGGGCGAAGTCGGGCATGGGGTCCTCCGGTCGGCCTTGGCGAAGCGGAGGGCACTATTTGAACTGGCGCGCGGGCCGGACAACTGTACTAATTTCGTAGTAACTCAATCTGAGGGGCTGCCGGGGGGCGCTTTCGATGGAGACGGCGGCGCAATGGGTGGCGCGGATCAGTCCGCAATTGCGGACCGGGATCGCCGCGCATCCCGGCCACGAGGCGGCCCTGCGCCGGTATTTCGAGAGCTGGCTGATCCCGGCCGAGGAATCGGCGACCAGCCGATCCTTGCGTCACCTGACCCATTTCATGAGCGCGGTCTGGGTCTTCTCCCTGGACGCCGGCCCGGGCGGGATGACCTTCAGCCGTCTGAGCGAACTGCTCGACCGGGCGGGGCTGGGGGCCGGGCCGCGGGCCCGGCCGATGCTGCTCTATCTGCGCTTCATCGGCTATATCGAGCCCGTGCCGCAGGCCGACCGCGACGGGCGGGTCAAGCGCTGGCGGCCCACCGCCCGCATGGCCGCCGCCTTCCGCCAGCGCCTGAAGGACGAGCTGGCCGTCACCGCCGCGCTCGACGAGGCCGTCGCCGCCGTCCTGGCCCGGTTCGACGACGAGGCGGTGTTCGGCCGGTTCATGCTGGCGCTCGGGGAGATCGGCCTGGCCATGCTGACATCCTATGAGGCGCGGATGGCCGATGACCCGGAAGAGGCCGCGACCAACATCTTCTCCAAGCGCGTCGGGGGCATGGTGGTGATGGCCGAGCTGCTGCTGTCCGGCGGTCCCGGCGCGCCCTTTCCGGCCAGCGGGCCGGTGCGGTTCAGCCTGGCGGGCCTGGCCCGCCGCAGCGGCATCTCGCGGATGAACGTGCGCCGGATGCTGGCCGCCGCCGAGAAGGCCGGCCTGCTGACCCGCCTCGGCGAGAGCGAGGTCGATCTCGACCCGGGCCTCGGCGAGCGCGTCACGGACCTGTTCGCCTTCACCGTCCACAGCTACGGCTACTGCGCCCGCCGCGCCCTGGATGAGGCCGGCTAGAACAGCCAGTCGCCGCTCTCGCCGGTGACGTCGCCGTTGATCTTCATCTGGTAGTCGACCTTGCCGTCGCCGGTGGTGTCGAGCCGCAGGGTGGTGATCCCGCCCGCGAAGGTCAGGGTCATCTGGCCGGTCTGCTTGCTGAGGGCCCCGACCAGACTGATGGTCCCGCCAAAGGCCGCCGACAGGTCGAGGGTGTCGCCCTCCGGCGCGTTGAAGTCATAGATCTGGTCGGTCTCGACCGCGCCGCCGGCCACATGGGCGACGCGGAAGATGTCCGCCCCCAACCCGCCGCGCAAGGCCCCGTAGGGATTGTCGAGACGGAAGCCACTGGTTCCGTCGAGACTGGAAAGGGCGATGCTGGCCGTGAAGCCGCCGCTCTTGCCGTAAACCACATAGGCCGCGCCGGAAAAGTTGCCCGTCGGATTGGCGTCCGGCGCGCCGACCACCAGATCGTCGTAGCCGTCGCTATTGAGGTCGCCCGCCGAGGTGACCGAGAAGCCGGCGTAGTTATTGGCCGCCACGCCGTTGAGCCGGAAGCCGTTGGTCCCATCGAGGTCGGACAGCGACAGGGTCGCGGAAAACCCGCCCGCCTGGCCGAACACCACATAGGCGGCCCCCGAAGCGCTGCCGCTCTGGTTCGCCCCGGTGGCGCCGATGATCAGGTCAGCGAGGCCATCGCCATTGACGTCCCCCGCCGAGGCGACCGACCAGCCGGCGAAGTCATGGCTCGCCGCGCCCTCGATCCGGAAGCCGTTGGCGCCGTTCAGGGCGCTCAGAGCGATGACAGGGGCGAAGGGCATGGCGGGTCTCGTCTGTTCGACAGGGCCGGCCGTGACCCCACCGAACGGCGTTACAAGCCGCTCGACGGTCGCGATAGGTCTGGGCAGGAAAACGGAGATTCCGGTTTTTCCGTTGTCTAGTTGGGGTTGTAGCCGCCGAGGAAGACCCGCACGGCCTCGGCGCAGTAGGGCCCGGCCGGGTGCAGGGGCGCGGCCTGGCCCTGCAGCAGGGGGATGGTCAGGGCCGAGTGCTCGATCATCCCCTGGAACAGGCGGGCGGCGATGGCGGTGTCGGCGATGACCAGCTGGCCGGCCGCGTGGAAGCGGACCATCTGGCGGCGCAGGATGGCCCCCATCAGGCGGTGGGCGTTCTCATGGACGGCCCGCGCCATCTCCGGCCGCGCGGCCGCCTCCATGCCGACGATGCGGTAGATGGAGCGAACATCGGGCTCGGCCAGGAACTGGAAATAGACCTCGGCGAAGCGGGTCAGCACGGTTGTCGGATCGCCGTCCATGCGGTCGATCTCGTCGAACAATCCCTCATAGGGGGCCAGCGCCAGGTTGGTGGCGGCCTCGAACAGTCGGTCCTTGGTCGCGAAGTGGATGTAGACGGTGGCGCTGGAAACCTTGGCCAGCCTGGCCACCTCGCTCACCGTCGCCCGGTCGAAACCCTTGGTCAGGAACATTTGCCGGGCGGCGCCGAGGATTTTGGCCCGCCGCTGCTGATGGATCTCTTCACGCATGCGGGCCCGGGGAATCGAGGGTCAGGAAACAGACAGGCAGTTCGTCATGTCAGGGCCGGGCGGTCCATGGCTAATCGGACCCGCACGGGAATGTCATGATCCCGCGCTTGCCTCGCTCCGGCGACGCGCGCGAGGGTTCGGAACCTGCGGCGACCGGCCGGCGTTGAGCCGGAGGCTCCGGACACCCCAGGATCCAGGGAGACTTTGCATGCGCTATGAGATGGGCCCCGAGGGGATGGTCGAGGTTGAAGCCAAACCGGTGACCACGGCGGGCCATGTGCTGCTGGGCCTGCTGCTGGCCGGCGGCGCCGTCGCCCTGGCCGAGGTCATCGCCTCGCGGCGCGGCGTCGTCGAGGAGCCCGACTACATGAGCGAACACGCCGAAGCGCAGGGGCCGGTCAGCAACCCGCCCAAGGCCGCCTTCGCGGTCATCTGGCCGTCAATGTTCACCGCCCTGACCATTTCGGGCCTGCGGGTCTGGAACAGCCCGCAGGGCGCGACGCGGACCCGGGCCCTGACCCTCTGGGGCCTGGTGCAGGGCTTTTCGGCCGCCTGGATGGCGCTGGGGCCCAAGCGGGTTGGCGGCCGGGTGGCGGTGGCGGTGGCCTCGGTCGGGGCCGGCGCGGTCTATGCCTACCACGCCGTCAAGGTGCAGCCGTCGGCCGGCGCGGTGGCGGCTCCGACGGCCGGCTGGATGGGCATCGCCAACCTGCTGAAGGACCAGTGGGACCGCCGCGGTCAAAACGGCCACGAACGCGGCCCGACCGTTCACTGAGGCGTCAGAGCAACCAGTCGCCGCTCTCGGCGGTCACGTCGCCGTTGATCTTCATCTGGTAGTCGGCCTTGCCGTCACCGGTGACGTCGAGCCGCAGCACCGTGTTGCCGCCCTCGATGACCAGCGTCATCTGGCCGGCCGTCTTGCTGAAGGCCGCCACCAGGGTGAAGGCGTCGTCGGCGCCGCCGGCGATGGCGTCGATGCCGGCGAGATCGATGATGTCGCCCTCGGCGGCGCTGAAGTCGTAGACGATGTCGGTCTCCAGCGCGCCGGCGAAGGCGTGGGCGACGAGGAAGACATCGGCCCCCAGCCCGCCGCGCAGCAGGTCGTTGCCGAGACCGCCGACGATGACATCGTCCCCGTCATTGCCGTTGATCGTGTCGACCCCGGCCAGGCCGGACAGAGTATTGCCGCCGCCGTTGCCCTGCAGGTTGTTGGCCAGGGCGTTGCCGGTCCCGTCGATGTCGAGGGCGCCCTGAAGTTCCAGGCCCTCGAGGTTGGCGCCCAGCACCCAGCCGTCCAGGGCGGTGCGGACGATGTCGTAGCCCTGGCCGGCCAGCTCGACCGTCTGGTCGCCGAAGTCGTCGACGAGATAGACGTCATTGGCCAGGCCGCCGGTCATCACGTCGGCCCCGGCCCCGCCGTCGAGATAGTCATTGCCGTCGCCGCCCGTCAGGCTGTCGGCATCGGCGCCGCCGTCGAGCCGGTCATTGCCCAGGCCGCCGATCAGGTCATCGGCGCCCAGCCCGCCGAACAGCTTGTCGGCGCCCTCGCCGCCGTCGAGGTCGTCGTTCCCGGTGTCGCCGTTCAGGGTGTCTCCGCCGGCTCCGCCGATCAGGTCGTCCGCGCCGTCGCCGCCGTAGAGCACGTCGTTGCCGTCGCCGCCGTCGATCAGGTCGGCCCCGCCCAGGCCGCTGAGGATATCCTTGCCGCCCAGCCCGCTCAGGCTGTCGGCCCCGGTTCCACCCCCCTGGGTCTCGTCCGCCCCCGTGCCGGTGAAGCTGACCGCGTCCGCGCGGCCGAAGATCACATAGCTGGCGCCGGAGTTGTCGCCGTTCGGGTCGGCGTTCCTGGCTCCGACGATCAGGTCGTCGATGCCATCGCCGTTGACGTCGCCCGCCGAGGCCACCGAAAAGCCGCTGTAGTCGTAAGTCGCCACGCCGCTGATCCGGAAGCCGTCCGTTCCATTCAAGGCGCCGAGATTGAGGTCGGCCGCGAAGGCCCCGCCCAACGCCGTGTCCTTGCCGAACACCACATAGCTGGCCCCGGAGTAACTTCCGTTCGGGTCGGCGTATTTGGCCCCGACGAACAGGTCGTCGATGCCATCGCCGTTGACGTCGCCCGCCGAGGCCACCGAACCGCCGCTGTTGTCGCCCGCCGCCGCGCCGCTGATCCGGAAGCCGTCCGTTCCATTCAGGGCGCCGAGATTGAGGTCGGCCGCGAAGGCCCCACCCAACGCCGTGTCCTTGCCGAACACCACATAGCTGGCCCCGGAGTAGTCGCCGTTCGGGTCGGCGCGCCTGGCCCCGACGATCAGGTCGCCGATGCCGTCACCGTTTACGTCTCCCGCCGAGGCCACCGAGACGCCGCTCTGGTCGTCAGCCGCCACGCCGCTGATCCTGAACCCATCGGTTCCATTCAAGGCGCTGAGCTCGAGGTTGGCCGCGAAGGCCCCGCCCAACGCCGTGTCCTTGCCGAACACCACATAGCTGGCGCCGGAGCTGTTGATGCCGTTCGGGTTGGCTCTGTAGGCCCCGACGATCAGGTCATCAATGCCATCGCCGTTGACGTCCCCCGCCGAGGCCACCGACCAGCCGCTGTTGTCGTCAACCGCCACGCCGCTGATCCTGAACCCATCGGTTCCATTCAAGGCGCTGAGGTCGAGGTTGGCCGCGAAGGCTCCGCCCAACGCCGTGTCCTTGCCGAACACCACATAGCTGGCCCCGGAACCGTAGCCGTTCGGGTCGGCGCGCCTGGCCCCGACGATCAGGTCATCAATGCCATCGCCGTTGACGTCCCCCGCCGAGGCCACCGAACCGCCGCTGTTGTCGCCCGCCGCCGCGCCGCTGATCCGGAAGCCGTCGGTTCCATTCAAGGCGCTAAGGTCGAGGTTGGCCGCGAAGGCCCCGCCCAACGCCGTATCCTTGCCGAACACCACATAGCTGGCGCCGGAATAACTTCCGTTCGGGTCGGCGCCAAAGGCTCCGATGATCAGGTCGTCGATCCCATCGCCATTGACGTCCCCCGCCGAGGCCACCGACCAGCCGCTGTTGTTGTCAGCCGCCACGCCGCTGATCCTGAACCCGTTGGTCCCATTCAAGGCGCTAAGGTTGAGGTTGGCCGCGAAGGCCCCGCCCAACGCCGTGTCCTTGCCGAACACCACATAGCTGGCCCCGGAGTAACTTCCGTTCGGGTCGGCGGCCCGGGCCCCGATGATCAGGTCGTCGATGCCATCGCCATTGACGTCACCCGCCGAGGCCACCGACCAGCCGCTTTGGTCGCCCTCCGCTACGCCGCTGATCCTGAACCCGTCGGTTCCATCCAGGGCGCTCAGTTCGATCACGGCTGCGAACGGCATGGTGGACCCCCGGTCATCCCCGGTATGAGCACCGGTCTTCACCGAAGCGCCGTTACAGGCCGGGGGCGGGCCGCGATAGGTCTGGAGCGAAAAACGGAGGCTCCGGTTTTTTGCTCAACCGCGATCCAGTCTGAGCACCTCGACGACGTCACCGGCCGGAACGGCCGGCGCATGGGCGGCGCGGCGCAGCAGGGCGTCGGCGGCGGCGAAGACGGTGACCAGGCTGCTGTCCTGGTCGGGCAGGGCGCGCACGCCCTCCGACCCGAGAATGGCGCGCATCCAGTGCTCGCGCGGGCCGTTGGCGGGCAGGTCTTCGCCGAGGAGGGCGGGCTCCATCAGCGGGCCAGCCCGGCTGCCGGACATCGCCGCGATCAGCGGTTTCAGGAACAGTTCGGCGCAGACGAAGGCCGAGGCCGGGTTGCCCGGCAGGCCGAGCACGCGGCGGCCGTCGGCCAGGGTTCCGAACCAGGTCGGTTTGCCGGGGCGGACGTTGATGGTTTCGACCAGCAGTTCGAGGCCCAGCGCTTTCAGGGCCGGCTTGACCAGGTCGTAGTCGCCGACCGAGGCGCCGCCGACCGTGACGATCAGCTCGGCATCGGCTCCGGCCACGGCGGCGGCAATGGCGGCCTCGTCGTCGCGGGCCGGGGCCAGCCGATGGGCCAGGCCGCCCCAGCGGGCGATCATGGCCAAGAGCCCGGCGCTGCCGCTCTCGAAGATCTGGAAGGGGCCGGGATGGCCGCCGGGCGAGACCAGCTCCTCGCCGGTGGCCAGGATGGCGACGCGCGGCCGCTCGCTGACCTGCAGGGTGGCCCGCCCGGCGGCGGCGGCCAGCGACAGCCGCCAGGGGTCGAGCCGCGTTCCGGCGGCCAGTAGCAGGGCGCCGGCCCGGAAGTCGCCGCCGGCGGCGCGGATGTTGCGACCGGGCGAGGGCGGGCGGACGATGCGGACCGTTCCCCCGTCCCGTTCCGTATCTTCCTGGATGACGACGCGGGTCGCGCCGGCCGGCACGGCCGCGCCGGTGAAGATGCGCACCGCTTGGCCGGGTTGCAGCGCGCCGTCGTAGCCCCGGCCGGCGGCGCTCTCGCCCAGGATGGTGAGGACCGCGCCCTCATGGGCGTCGGCGTCGCGAACGGCCCAACCATCCATGGCCGAGGCGTCGAACGGCGGCTGATCGCGAACCGCATGAATATCCTCGGCCAGGGTCGTGCCATCGGCCTCGCCGAGCGGCAGTCTGTGGACGGCCGTGCGCACGGCGGCGCCCAGCATGCGGGCGCGGGCGTCTTCGACGGTGAGGTTCTTGAGCGGGTCCGGCTTTGCCATGATCCGCTCTACCCTATCCGATCACCCCGACGAAAGTCGGGGCCCAGCCGGCAACCAGAAGACCGGCTGGCGCTGATCAGAGCAGGATCTTTTCCAGCGGGGACACTGGGCCCCGACTTTCGTCGGGGTGATCGGAATTTGGGAGAAGTCGAAGCTAGCCGACGAACGCCCGCTCGAGGACATAGTCGCCCGGTTCGGCGTTAGACCCCTCGACCAGGCCGTGGCTTTCGATCAGCGCCGCCATGTCCTTGATGAAGTCCATCGAGCCGCACAGCATGATGCGGTCTTCCTCGCGGTTGAAGGTCACACCTTCCAGCCCGAGGTCGCGGAACAGTTGGCCGGAAGCGATCAGGTCGGTGAACCGTCCCTGGCGCTCGAACGGCTCGCGGGTGACGGTCGGGTAGTAGGTCAGCTGCTTCTGCGCTTCCTCGCCGACCAGCGGGTCCTCGAAGATCTCGGCGGTGTAGAGGTCGCGGTAGGCCAATTCGCTGACCTCGCGCACGCCGTGGCCGACGATGACCTGCTCGAAATTCGAATAGGCGTCCGGATCGCGGGCCACCGACAGGAAGGGCGCGAGGCCCGTGCCGGTGCCGAACAGGAACAATCGCTTGCCCGGCCGCACGGCGTCGAGCACCAGGGTGCCGGTCGGCTTCTTGCCCAAGAGGACGTCGTCGCCCGGCTGGATGTGCTGCAGGCGCGAAGTCAGCGGGCCGTCCGCCACCTTGATCGACAGGAACTCCAGCTCCTCGGCGAAGCTGGGCGAGGCGATGGAATAGGCGCGCAGGATCGGCTTGGCCTCGCCCGGAGCCGGCGGCAGGCCGATCATCACGAACTCGCCCGAGCGGAAGCGGAAGGTGTCGGGCCGGGCGATGGCGAAGCTGAACAGCCGGTCGGTCCAATGCTTGACCCACAGCACCTTCTCCAGGTGCTGCGCGGCCGAGGGGGTCCAGGCAGGAGCGGCCGGGGCGGCGACGTCCGACATTCAAGCGGTCCTTGAGGCGCGCGCGGGGAGGCGCTGACTGTTGCGTTTCCATGTGGCCCCGGCGGCCGGGATGTCAACGCAGGGATACTAGGGGGCCGGTTAGGGATGCTGCCCACCAGCCTGCCGCCACGTCATACTTGGCGCCGCGCCTGTCCCTGCCTAGCGTGCCGCCGAACAAGCCGAGGACGCCCCATGACCGCCTATGTCATCTTCATCCGCAACGCCATCACCGACGCCGAGGAGATGGCGACCTACGGCAAGAAGGCCGCCGGCGCCCGCGGCGACCATGCGATGACCCCGCTGGCCTTCTACGGCCCGGTCGAGACCCTCGAGGGCCAGCCGACCGACGGCGTGGTGCTGATCAGCTTCCCGTCGATGGACGAGGCCAAGGCCTGGTACAACAGCCCGGCCTACCAGGACGCCCTGCCGCACCGCCTGAAGGGCGCCGACTACCGCGTCATCCTGGCCGAAGGGCTTTGAAGCGTCTCGCTTTCGTCACGGCCAACCGTTAGGAGCGCGGCCATGACCCGAAAGCTGCCCTTCGCCACCATCGAGAACCTGCGCGATTTCGGCGACTACGCCGCCGGCCAGCGCCACATGAAGAAGGGCGTGCTGTTCCGCTCGGCCCACCAGGCCGAGGCCTCGGAGGAGGAGCTCGAAGCCCTGGCGGCGCTCGGCGTCAGCCTGATCGTCGACCTGCGGCGTCCCGGCGAGCGCGAGCGCAACCCCTCCAAGCGCTGGAAGGGCTTCGCCGCCGAGGTCATCGCCAACGACCATCCGGAAGACGGCGACGATCCCTGGCAGACGTTCATGGCCTCGGGGACCATCACCTCCGACAACATGCGCGACTACATGCTGGCCTACTACGACCGCGCGCCGCACGACGCCCGCCATGTCGACGCCTACAGCCGCTGGTTTGCCCGGCTGGGCGAAACCGAAGGGGCGACCCTGGTCCACTGCGCGGCGGGCAAGGACCGCACCGGCATCCTCTGCGCCCTGACCCACAACATCGCCGGCGTGCATCCCGACGACATCATGGCCGACTACCTGCTGACCAACGACGAGGAGCGGTTCGCCAAACGCCTGCCGTTCTTCGCCGCCCACGTCGAGGAACTGACCGGCAGCCGGCCCGCCGACGAGGCGATCATGACCGCCATGGGCGTAGAAGCGGCCTATCTGGAGCGGGCCTTCGCGGCCATGAAGCGCCAGCATGGCTCCATCGACGGCTATCTGAATGCGGCGCTCGGCGTCGATGCGGCGCGTCGGGCGGCGGTCGAGCGGCGTATTCTGGTCTAGTCCCGAACGGACGTTTAAAATCCCTCTTCCCTGTGGGCGGAATCCGGCCCACGCTGCGAGCAAGGCCGCGCTCTGAGACGGCTTCCTGCTTACCGGAATTGGGAGACGTCGGATGGTTCAAACGCCCGTGCCGGGGCCACTCGGCGACGCTGTGCCGGGCAGTCTCATTCCTGAGGCCACGGCCGGCGCCGACCCGGCCGGCTATCCCCAGGCCCGGTTCAAGGACCTCTCGAAAGGGGCCTTCTCCTGGGCGGTGTTCCAGGGCGGGCGCGACCCCTACGTCATCCTGATCACCATCTACATCTTCGCGGCCTACTTCACGACCTCGGTGGTCGGCGACCCGGTCAAGGGCCAGGCGATGATCGGCCTGACCAGCACCATCAACAGCGTCTTCATTATGCTGACCGCCCCCTTTCTTGGCGCGTCACTCGACCGTTTCGGAGCCCGCAAACCGCTGTTGGCCCTGATCGTGGCGCTGATGGCGCCGCTGATCTGGATGCTGTGGTTCGCCAAGCCGGGCGGGGAGGGCCTGCCCATCCTCGGCACCCTGTGGATCTTCGGCATCGTCGGGGTGCTGTTCGCCTATGCCGAGGTGGTCCACAACAGCTTGCTGGTCGGAGCCGCCGGACCGCGCATGGCGCCGCACGCCTCCGGCCTGGCGCTGGCGGCCGGCAATTTCTTCAGCGTCATCACCCTGATCGTTTGCCTGTTCGCCTTCGCCCTGCCGGGCAGTCCGGCGGCGGCCGCCTTCCCCTTCCTGCCGGCCCATCCGATGTTCGGCCTCGACCAGGCCAGCGCAGAGCCAATGCGCATCTCCGGGCCCATCGCCGCCACCCTGCTGGTGCTGGGAGCGATCCCGCTGTTCCTGTTCACCCCCGATGCCCCCAAGACCGGCGTCAAGCTCTTCCAAGGCATCGCCGAGGGCGCCCAAGCCCTCTGGCGGGCGGTCAAACTGATGTTCCGCGAGAAGGATCTGGGCATCTATTTGCTATCGCGGATGTTTTTCAACGACGGCATGACCGCCCTGTTGGTCTTCGGGGGAATCTACGCCGCCGGGGTCATGCACTGGGGCGTCGAGATGTATGTCTACGGCATCCTGCTCAGCGTTTTCGCGGTGATCGGCGGCCTGTTGGCCCCGCGCTTGGACAACTGGCTCGGTCCCAAGAAGGCGTTACTCGTCGAGGTTTCCGGCTCGATCGTCTGCGTCCTCGCTCAGATCGGCATGAAGCCCGACACCATTCTCTATTTCTGGAGCTGGGACCCGACCAACACGCTGTGGGACAAAGGCATGTTCAATACCTGGCCGCAGATGCTCTACCTGTGCATCGGCTTCGGCACGGCCATCTTCGTCACCGCCCAGTACGCCTCGGCCCGCACCATGCTGACCCGGCTGGCGCCGCCCGACAAACTAGCCGACTTCTTTGGTCTGTTTGCCCTCTCCGGCGTGGTGACGGTCTGGATCGGCTCGTTCCTGGTGACCCTGTTCACTAATATCTACGGCAGCCAGCAGGCGGGCTTCGTCCCCATCGCCGGCCTGCTGATGATCGGTGGCCTGGGCCTGCTCTTCGTGAAGGGCGGCGGCAAGGGGCAGTTCCGAACAGCCTGACCCTTCCCCCTTACGGCAGGCAGAGTTATTGCCCGCCCATGCGTCACGTCGCCATAGAGCCGCGTCCCTGGCGGGCCCCGGCCGAGGTCCTGTCCGCCTTCAGGGCGGAGGCGGGGACCTGCGCCTTCCTGTCGGGGGGCGAGGGGCCGAGGGCGCGGTGGTCCTATGTGCTGCGCAACCCCGACCAGGCGCTGCGCCTGGCGCGGGATGACCGACGCGACGCCTTCGCCGAACTTGAGGCCCTGCTGGGCGAGCGCTGCGAGCCGCATCCGGACGGGCCGCCGTTCCAGGGCGGCGTGGCCGGGCTGGCGGCTTACGAACTGGGCGACCGGGTCGAGGCGCTGGGGCTGAAGGCCCATGCCGACGGCTGGCCGGACCTCGGCGTCTATCGCTATCCGGCCCTGCTGGCCTTCGATCATCATGAGCGGCGGGTGCTGGCGGTCGGCCGGGGGGCGGACGCGGCGGCGGCGAATGCCCGGGCGCAGGCGGCGGCCGCCTGGCTGGACGCCCCCGCCATTCCGGCGGCCCCGGGCCGGCTGACCGCCGGCTTCACCGCCGAGACCGACGCGGCCCGCTACGAGGAGGCCGTGGCCGAGGTGGTCCAGCGCATCCACGACGGCGAAATCTTCCAGGCCAACATCGCCCGGGTCTGGGGCGGGGCGATGGCGCGGGATACGGGGCCGTATGATCTGCTGGCCCGGCTGGTCGGGGAAAGCCCGGCCCCGTTCGCCGGCTGGCTGCATCTGGGCGACCTGGCGCTGGTCTCCAACTCGCCCGAGCGGTTCGTCACCGTGGCGGGCAGGGACTTCCGCATCGAGACCCGGCCGATCAAGGGCACACGGCCGCGCGGCGCCGACGCCGCCGAAGACCGCGCCCTGGCCGCCGAACTGCTGGCCAGCGACAAGGACCGGGCCGAGAACCTGATGATCGTCGACCTGATGCGCAACGACCTGGCCCGGGTCAGCCCGGCCGGCTCGGTGGTCACGCCGGAGTTGTTCGCCGTCGAGTCCTTCGCCAACGTCCACCACCTGGTCTCGACGGTGACGGCCCGGCTGGCCCCGGGGCTGACCGCCGTCGACCTGCTGCGCGCCGCCTTTCCGCCCGGCTCGGTGACCGGCGCTCCCAAGGTGCAGGCGATGAAGGTCATCGCCGGCCTGGAGCCGCCGCGCGGCCCCTATTGCGGCTCGCTGTTCTGGGCCGGGGTCGACGGCGCCTTCGATTCCAGCGTGCTGATCCGCACCGCCACCTTCGCCAGACGGGGAAACGGCTGGCGCGTCGAGGCCCGGGCCGGGGCCGGCATCGTCGCCGACAGCGACCCTCTTGCCGAGCGCCTCGAGACCGAGGCCAAGATCGCCGCCCTCAAGAGAGCCCTGACATGACCGTGCCCCATGACGACCGCGGCCTGCTGCTCGGCGACGGCCTGTTCGAGACCCTGCTGGCCCGCGGCGGGGCGCTCGAGCATTGGGAAGCGCACCTGGCGCGGCTGGCGGCCGGCTGCGCGGCGCTGGGCCTGCCGGAGCCCGACGGCGCGGCGGCGCGCCGCCTTTGCGAGCGGGCCATCGAGGATGCGGCCTTGAGCCGGGCGGCGGTGCGGCTGACCCTGACGGCGGGGTCGGGCGGCCGTGGCCTGGACCGGCCAATCCAGGCGCAGACGCGGATGTTCGCCACGGCCGCGGCCTCGCCGGCCCCGGTCGGGCCCGCTGCCCTGGTCACCGTCACCGTGCGGCGCAACGAGCACTCGCCGGCCTCGCGGCTCAAGACCCTCAGCTACCTCGACAACGTCCTGGCCCGGCGTCAGGCCGGCGGGGCCGAGGCCCTGATGCTCAACACGGCCGGCGAGCTGGCCTGCGCCGCGGCGGCCAACCTGTTCTGGGTGCGGGACGGACGGCTGCTTACCCCGGCGCTGGACTGCGGCGTGCTGGAGGGCATCATGCGCGGCCTGGTCATCGCCCGGGCGCGGGCCAAGGGGATCGCCGTCGAGGAGGTGCGCGCGGGCAGGGAAGCGCTGGACGGGGCCGAGAGCCTGTTCCTGACCAACAGCCTGATCGGCGTGCGGCCGGTGTCGATGCTGGATGGCCGGGCGGTTGCGGAAAGCCCGCTCGTCGCCCTGGTCAGTTGACCTTGGTGACGGCGTCCGACTTGCGCGGCCGCAGGTAGAACTTCTTGTTGAAGACCACCGCGTTGGGCACGAAATAGTCGACCGGCGAGTCGTAGCTGTACTGGACTTCCGACAGGATGACGCTGTCGCCGGCGACGCTGATCAGGCCGGTCGGCACCGTCTGCGTGCTGTTGGCTCCCAGCGCGGTCAGGCCGTCGCCCTTGCTCCATGCCACCTTGGGCACCGCCGATGAGTCGGCGACGATCGAGGTCACCCGCATCTTCAGGGTCGTGGTCGGGAACGGCGACATCACCGCCCGGGCGATGGTGAAGATGTCGGTGACGGTGGCGTCGCTGATCTGCGTCGACTGGGCGACCAGGTCGCCGATCGAGGAGGCGGCGTGGCTGGTGCGGCGCTCGGCCATCATCGCCTGGGTCAGTTCGGCCAGGCCGAAGTAGAAGGCGATCAGGGCCGGGGCGATGAGGGCGAACTCGACGGCGGAGACGCCGCGCTTGTCGCGCGCCAGGCGGCGGAACAGGCCCATCAGGTCCCCCACGGTTCGTTGCGGAAGGTGACGGTGGTGCTGATCAGCCGCTTGTTGTTGCCGATGTTGGCGAGGCCGGAATTCAGCAGCGGGGTGAACAGGGTCCAGCTGTAGTAGGCGCGGACCAGGACGATGTCCTCGGCGTTGCCCGGGGCCCACTGGCCTTCCTGGACGACGCCGTTGGTGACGGTCGGCCCGGCCATGACCCGGTTGCCCGAGGCGTCGGTGGTCATCATCGAATCGAAGTTGGTGAAAGTCCGCACATCGACGGTCAGGTTCGAGGCGCAGTCGGAGCCGAGCCAGGCCATGTCGGCGCAGATGGCGCTCTTGAAGCTGGCGCGGTTGCCGCCGGTGGCCTGCAGTTCGCCGGTGCGGATCTTGCGGCCGGCCGCGTCGGCGGCGTTCTGCAGGGTCGTCGACACCAGGAAGACCATGCCCAGTTCCAGCACCGCGAACAGCAGGGTCAGGAAGGGCAGGGCGACGAAGGCGAACTCCACGGCCGTCGCGCCGCGCCTGGCCGAGCCAAAGCGGGCGAGGAATTTGCGAGCTCGCAGAAAGGGGTTGGTCGCGTTCACGGGGCGAAGGTAGCGCGACAGCCTTAAGGCGGGGTTTAGGCGCGGCCCCTCACGTACGGGCGCATACATTCTAGATTCCAGGGGCCGGATTCCAGGGCCTGAAGTCTACGGCGTCGGCTTGGCCGCGGCGGCGTCGGCGTCCTTCTCGGTCATTTCGCAGCGGGGCGCGCAGGCGTACTGCGAGGCGCTGGTCCCCTTGAAGACGGTGACCTTGCCGGCGTCGGCGGCGGAGACCACCACCAGACGGTCGAGGATCAGCCGGCCGCTGCGGTCCAGGACGACGACGTTGGTCGTGCCGTAGCCCTTGCCGAGCACCAGGATGTTGCGCTCGTCCAGCACCTGGACGTCGGCGATGTCGGGATTGCCGACCGCCACGTCCTTGGCCGGAGACGTCAGGGCGATGCGCACCGCCTGGTCGACGCGGACCGACAGGGTCTGGGCCAGGGCCGGCGAGGCGATCCCGGCCGTGGCGGCCAAAGTCAACGAGGAGAGGGCGAGGAACAGGCGGCGCATGGGGAGGTCCGATGCCGTGAATCAGACCTTAAGACTCGCGCCAATTGGTCAAGAAAGCCTTTAAGGACAGGCGCTTGGCTAACGGGCGATTCACTTGGGTGAATCGGATTTTAAGTATACACAAAAATAAACCCGATTTAGGCGCATCTTTGCTTTGGCCTTTACTAGGCGTTAAGCGCGGCGCGACATTCTGTCCATGCATCTGGGGGCAGCGGGCGATGGGCCTGACAAGACCCCGCCTCGACCCGCTATCAGGAGAAAAGACATGACCAAGTTCGTTTCGCGCTTCGCCAAGGACCAGTCGGGCGCCACCGCCATCGAGTATGGCCTGATCGTCGCGCTCATCGCCGTCGTGATCATCACCGCGGTGACCACCCTCGGCACCAAGCTGGACACCGCCTTCGGCGGCATCAACTCCAAGCTTCCCTAATCCCAGGGGGCCGCAAGGCCCAGCAAGCCTAGGAAACGGAAGGGCCCCGGCGCAAGCCGGGGCCCTTTTCGCATGCAAGGGCCTCCTTTTGGCCGGCAGACGCGTCCGACAGATCCCGGGCGGTCGTCGGTCCCCGAGCGCTGGGCCGGACCCGCCCAGCTGAAACCCGCGGCCTGGCCGCCGGCCGGCCTCGTCCCGGCCCGTCCATCCCCTGATCCCGGCGACTCCTCGAAGGAGGGGCCCGCGACGGTTCCGGCGAACCCCCGGGATTCTGCGCCATTCTGAAACAGACTCCGGCGGCGGGCCTTTTCCGCCCGCGGTTCGACGAGCGTTGCTCTAAAAAAACTTCGAGGCCTCAAAGGTTAGCGTCGAATTCAGAATTGGCATAAATCGCGGAAAAATAATGGTATTTTGGTCATGGTTAACCGAAGCTAATAGTAAACACCAATAAACCAAAAGAAAAATATGGCCTGTACTTCGATGTTTACTGGCAATTAAGCGCAGTCCCCCAAAGTGGCCTTGTTTTCGGGGGAGCAGGCCACAGCGGCTTGAAAAACCCGCCAGGCTTGCAACAGGAGAAAAAGCCATGACCAAGTTCGTTTCGCGCTTCGCCCAAGACCAATCCGGCGCCACGGCCATCGAATACGGCCTGATCGTCGCCCTCATCGCCGTCGTGATCATCACCGCCGTGACGACCCTCGGCACCAAGCTGAACACCGCCTTCGGTGGCATCAACTCGAAGCTGCCGTAAGACAAAGCAAGCTCACAAAGCTTCGCTTGAAAACGGGGGGCCCGCGGAGAAATCCGCGGGCCCTTCCGCTTTGGGGACTGGTTGCGTGCGCGGCGCGCTACCTGTCCCCGGTTTGCGCAGGCCGGGGACAGGGGCGCCCCTCCAACCGAGAAGGCGCAATCTTCGACCGAAAGCGGGGCGAACCCGTCCCCGACTAACCTTCCATTCACCCTCCCACGGCATTGTCGCGATCAATGTTCCAGACCCTGCAACTGCTGCTGCTGAGCGTCTTCCCGGCCATGACCATCGTGGGCGGCCTGAAGGACATCACCAGCTTCACCATCCCCAACTGGATCTCGCTGGTCCTGATCGGCGGTTTCGGCCTGGCCGCGGCCGCGCTGGGCATGCCCTGGCAGACTGCGCTGCTTTGTCTCGGCATCGGCGTCGGCGCCCTGTTCGTCGCCATGGGCATGTTCGCCCTCGGCTGGATCGGCGGCGGCGACGCCAAGCTGTTCGCGGCCGCCGCCCTGTGGCTGGGCTGGCCCGCCTCCATCACCTTCATTCTGGTCACCGGCCTGGCCGGCGGGGCGCTCGCCGTCTCGCTGCTGGGCCTGCGGTCGGTGTGGCTGCGCCCCATCGCGGTGCGCGGTCCCGACTGGGTCGGCCGTCTGGCCAAGCCCGGGGGCGATGCGCCCTACGGCGTGGCCATCGCCATTGGCGCCCTGGCGGCGTTTCCGGAAAGCCCCCTGGCCCTGGCGTTCGCAGCCCTTTCCTGAATTGGGTTTAGGTCCGCGTTAACCATGGCCGGTCGATGGTGCATCCGCCGCCAGAAGGGCGCGACGCGAATCGCCCGTGCGCTGGGCCCCAAGGCCCGACGTGCACAGAAGTTTTCCCCGGCCCCTCTTCCGTCGGGACAGCAGTTCGAGCCGCATGAGCCCCGTCCGCCTGTTCATTCTCGTGATTGCCGCCCTGGCCGCCATCGTGCTGGCCTTTGTGGTGCGCGGCGCCTTCGCGCCGAAGAAGGCCGCCGCGCCCGTGGCCGTGGTCGCCGCCGCCGCGCCTGAGGTCAAGCCGACCGTCCAGGTGCTGGTCGCCAAGCGCGACCTGCCGATCGGCACGCGCATCGTCGCCGGCGATCTCGGCTGGCAGCAATGGCCGGCCGAGGGCATGAACCCCAGCTTCATCACCGACGGCGGGGCCGCGAAAGTTGAAAAGACCGGCGCCGCCGGGGCCGCCGAGGGCGCCGCCCGCACGGCCGGCAACCTGTTCACCAACGGCGACATGGGCGGCATGGTCGGGACGATCGTGAAAGAACCCTTCGTGGTCGGCGAGCCGATCGTCGTCCGCAAGGTCGTGCGCGGCGGCGAGGGCGGCTTCATGTCGGTGGTGCTGACCCCCGGCATGCGGGCCATCGCCGCCCCGGTCACCGTCGACAGCGCCGTGGCCGGCTTCATCCTGCCCGGCGACCGGGTCGACGTCATCTACAGCCGCGACGCCCAGAGCGAAGACATCAAGGGCTATGTCACCCGCACGGTGATGCGTAACGTCCGCGTCCTGGCCATCGACCAGAAGCCGCAGCCCGACAAGGACGCCCAGTCCATGGTCGGGGCCGTCGCCAGCCTCGAAATTCCCGCCGCCGACGTCGAGGCGATGGCCAGCGCCGTCGCCCAGGCCAAGCAGAGCGGCGTCCTCATCCTGGTCCTGCGCGGCATCACCGACACCGCCGGCGGGCCCAGCCGCGGCGGCGGCGCCAGCGGAGCTGAACAAACCCACACCGTGCGCGTGCACCGCGCCGGGGTGGTTACGGAAGTGAAGGTGTCCCCATGAGCCGGCTTAGGTTCATTCCCGCTCTTGTCGCCGCCTGCTGTTTAGCGCTGGGCGGCCCGATGGCGTCCGCGCAAGGCCTGGCCGGCGGGCCCGCCCCGGCCCCGGCCTATGAGGCGCCCGGAACCCTGCGGGTCGATCTGGCCGCCGGCGGATCGCAGACCCTCAGCCTGCCGCGCGGCAAGTCGGCCATCGTCGAACTGCCCGTCGACGCCCGCGACGTGCTGGTCACCAACCCGGCCGTGGCCGACGCCATGCTGCGCACGCCGCGCCGCATCTACATCCTGGGGGTCGCCTCGGGCCAGACCGACGCCGTCTTCTTCGACGCGCAAGGCCGCCGCATCCTGTCGCTCAACATCCGCGTCGACCAGGATATCAGCGCCCTGGCCGACACCATCAATCGCGTGCTGCCCGGCAGCAAGGTGAGCATCGAGCCGATCGGCGACAGCCTGATCCTCTCGGGCCTGGTGCTGACCGCCTCGGACGCCGACAAGGCCGGCCAGATCGCCCGCCGCTTCGTGGCCAAGCCCGAGCAGGTGATGAACATGATCCAGGTCGCCGCCAGCGACCAGGTCATGCTCAAGGTCCGCGTCGTCGAGGTGAACCGCACCGTCGTCAAACAGCTGGGCTTCGACCTCAACGCCGTGCTCGGCCAGGTGGGCCTGGACCAGCTGACCTTCGCCACCGCCGCCACCTTCGGCATCAACGGCTCCCTGCTCGGCGGCCTGTCGGGCGGCTATGGCCTGGACACCACCAAGGCGCCGGTCATGGACCTGCCCTGCACCGGGCCGGGCTGGAGCGCCGGGTCGCTCTGCCCCAACGTCGTGCGCAACGCCAATGACGCGGCCAACTACAACGCCGCCACCACCCAGGACGTCGTCGGTTCGGACGGCCTCAACAAGGCCAACGCCACCATCAAGGCCTTCGAGCGCGTCGGCCTGGTCCGCACCCTGGCCGAGCCCTACCTGTCGAGCGTCAACGGCGAACCGGCCAACTTCCTGGCCGGCGGCGAGTTCCCGGTCCCGGTCGGCCAGGACAACACCGGCAAGGTGACCATCGAGTTCAAGAAATACGGCGTCGGCCTTGGCTTCACCCCGGTGGTGCTGAGCGGCGGCCGCATCAACATCAAGCTGTCGGTCGAGGTCTCGGAGCTCTCCAACGCCGGCGCCTTCACGGTCGGCACGGGCTCCACCGCCCTGACCATCCCCGGCCTGTCGGTGCGCCGCGCCGAGAACGTCGTCGAACTGCCGTCGGGCGGCACGATGATGATCGCCGGCCTGCTGCAGGAACGGTCGGCCCAGAACCTCGACAGCCTGCCCGGGCTGATGAACGCGCCGATCCTCGGCACCCTGTTCCGCAGCCGCGACTTCACCTCGGGCCAGACCGAGCTGGTCATCATCGTCACGCCCTACATCGTCGACGGCAAGAACCCCAAGGCCTTCCAGACGCCGGCCGACGGCCTGCAGTTCGCCTCGGATCCCGAGACGCTGCTGCTCGGCAAGCTGAACAAGGTGGTCAAGGCGCCGCCGAACGCCAACGCCGGCCGCCGCTACCAGGGCCCCATCGGATACGTGATCGAGTAACGCACATGACCCCGCGCATCCTCCTCCTCACCGCCCTTTCCGCAGCCGCGCTTCTCGCCGGCTGCGCCACCGCGTCGGGCCCGCAGGCCGATCCGACCACGCCCACGGCGCTCGACGCCTGGTCGCGCGAGGTCAAGGTCGTGGCCGAGCCCCAGGACGTCCGGCTGGCCCCGCACGAGACGGGCCTGTCGGTGACCCAGGCCGACGCCCTGGAAGGCTTCGTCATCGCCTGGATGAAGGCCGAAGGCCGCGGCATCACCGTGCGGGCCAGCGACACCGGGCCCTCGGCCCGCGGCGCCAACCGCGTCGCCTGGGACGCCCGCGACCGGCTGGTCAGCCTCGGCGTGCCGCCCGCCAGCATCAAGATGGCCGCCTACGACGGGGCCGACGATCCCAAGGCTCCGGTGATCGTCAGCTTCAACCAGTTCGTCGCCGAGGTCCCGCAATGCGGCGGCTGGCGCAACCTCAGCCACAGCAACGACAACCGGGCCTACGACAACTTCGGCTGCGCGGTGACCGCCAACCTGGCGGCCCAGGTCGCCAACCCCGAGGACCTGGTCAGCCCGCGCGACCAGCAGCCCGTCGAGGGCGGCAACCGCGAGGTCATGTACGACAAGTATCGCAAGGGCGAGGCCACCGGCTCCAAGCGGGACGACAAGGCCAGCGGCGCGGTTTCCCAGGTGGTGAACTGACCCATGAACGCGCGTCCCGCTGACGATCCTTTCGACCTGGGCTTCGAAGCCGACGACGACTTCGCCACGCCCCAGCAGGCGCCGGCCGTCGACCCCTGGGCCGACCTCGGCTCACCGGTCGGGTCGATCGCGCCGCAGGCCGCCGACCCCTTCGCCGCCGATCCCTTCGCGCCCGATCCGTTCGCGACCACCGCCCAAGCGGGCGAGCGCGATCCCTTTGCCGACTTCCCACCCGCCCGTCCGAACGACGAGCCCGAGTATCCAAGAATGGCGTCCGCTTCCGCACCCCACGCGAACAACCCCGTCCACGACATGATCGCCGGAGCCGAAAGCGCGCTCGGCGAGGCGCCGGTGCCGCGCATCACCATCAACGTCTTCTGCGCCCGCACCGACACCGCCGAGGTGGTCGAACGGGCCAGCACCGACCGGCGGCTGTCGCGGGCCTCGACCATCGTCCGGGCCGGCGGCCTGGCCGCCGCCGTCGAGCACTACCAGAACCAGCCGACCCCCAGTCTGGTCGTCGTCGAGAGCCTCGACCCGGCCCCGCAGATGATCGCCCTCCTCGACCGCCTGGCCGAGGTCTGCGATCCCGGCACCAAGGTCATGGTCATCGGTTCGGCCAACGACATCGCCCTTTACCGCGAGCTGATGCGCCGCGGGGTCAGCGAATACCTCGTGCCGCCGCTGCAGCCGCTGCAGATCATCCGCGCCATCGGCGGCCTCTACGCCGACCCCTCGCAGCCCTTCCTCGGCCGCCAGATCGCCTTCGTCGGCGCGCGCGGCGGCTCGGGCGCCTCGACCCTGGCCCACAACATCGCCTGGACCATCTCCGAGCGCATGCTGGCCGGCACCGTGCTGGTCGACTACGACCTGGCCTTCGGCACCGCCGGCCTCAATTTCAACCATGACCCGCTGCAAGGCGTCATGGATGCGCTGGGCCAGCCCGACCGTCTCGATCCCGTCCTGATGGACCGGATGATGGCCCGCTGCACCGACCGGCTCAGCCTGTTCGCCGCCCCGGCCACGCTCGACAACGACTACGATATCTCCGGCGACGCCTATGAGGAGGTGACGCAGAAGATCCGCGGCGCCGCCCCCTTCGTGGTCCTCGACCTGCCGCACGGCTGGAATGCCTGGACGCGCAAGATGCTGATCGCCTCGGACGATCTGATCATTGTCGCGACGCCGGATCTCGCCTCCCTGCGCAACGCCAAGAACATGGTCGACCTGGTCCGCCAGGCGCGGCCGAACGACAATCCGCCCCGGCTGGTGCTCAACCAGGTCGGCCTGCCCGGCCGCCCGGAAATCCCGGCCAAGGACTTTGGTGACGCCCTCGGCGTGGCCCCGTCGATGATCATCGGCTTCGACGCCAAGACCTTCGGCCAGGCCGCCAACAACGGCCAGATGATCATCGAGAGCGCCCCCAAGTCCAAGGCCGCCGCCGACATCGAGGCCCTGGCCCAGCTGATCAGCCGCCGCGAACCGCCGGCCCCCAAGAAGGCCTCGTCGCTCTCGGGCCTGTTCAGGAAGAAATAGGTGTTCGGCAAGCGTGCATCCGACGGCGCCCCGGCGCCTGCCAGACCGGCTCCGCCGCCGGCCCCCACCGGTGCGCCCGCCGCCACCCGGCCGCAGGCCGCCGCCGCCGACCAGACCACCCGCCCGGGCGGTCCGCCGGTCAGCCCGCCGGCCCCCGCCGGCAAGCCACAGTCCGCCGCCGCCCTGCGCAGCAACGACGTGATGAACAAGCTGAAGGAGGCGCAGGCTCCGGCGACCGAGATCGTCCGTGAGCAGAGCGACTACTATCACGCCACCAAGACGACGATCTTCAACGCCCTGCTGAACACCATCGACCTGAGCCAGCTGGCCCAGCTCGACACCACCGCCGCCGCCGCCGAGATCAAGGACATCGTCGCCGAGCTGGTGGCGATCAAGAACGTCTCGATGTCGATCGCCGAGACCGAGACCCTGGTCCAGGACATCATCAACGATGTCCTCGGCTACGGCCCGCTCGAGCCGCTGCTGGCCCGCGACGACATCGCCGACATCATGGTCAACGGCGCCGGCCGGGTGTTCATCGAAGTCGGCGGCAAGGTCCAGCTGACCAACGTCCGCTTCCGCGACAACGCCCAGCTGATGAACATCTGCCAGCGGATCGTCAGCCAGGTCGGCCGCCGGGTCGACGAGTCCTCGCCCATCTGTGACGCCCGCCTGCCCGACGGCTCCCGGGTCAACGTCATCGCCCCGCCTCTGGCGCTGGACGGCCCGACCTTGACCATCCGGAAGTTCAAGAAGGACAAGCTGACCATGAAGGACCTGGTGGACTGGAAGTCCGTCAGTCCCGAAGGGGCCCGCGTGCTCGGCGTCATCGGCGCCTGCCGCTGCAACGTGCTGATCAGCGGCGGTACGGGCTCGGGCAAGACCACCCTCCTCAACACCATGACCGCCTTCATCGACCCGACCGAGCGGGTCATCACCTGCGAGGACGCGGCCGAACTGCAGCTGCAACAGCCGCACGTGGTGCGCCTGGAGACCCGGCCGCCGAACCTCGAGGGCAGCGGCCAGATCACCATGCGGGACCTGGTCAAGAACTGCCTGCGGATGCGTCCCGAGCGGATCATCGTCGGCGAAGTCCGCGGCCCGGAAGCCTTCGACCTGCTGCAGGCCATGAACACCGGCCACGACGGCTCGATGGGCACCCTGCACAGCAACAGCCCCCGTGAAGCCATCAGCCGCCTCGAGAGCATGATCACCATGGGCGGCTACGGCCTGCCCTCGAAGACCATCCGCGAGATGATCGTCGGCTCGGTCGACGTCATCATCCAGGCCGCCCGGCTGCGCGACGGTTCGCGCCGCATCACCCACGTCACCGAGGTCGTCGGGCTGGAAGGCGACGTCATCGTCACCCAGGACCTGCTGGTCTACGAGATGACCGGCGAGGACGCCGACGGCAAGATCATCGGCAAGCACCGCTCGACCGGCATCGCCCGGCCACGCTTCTGGGACCGCGCCCGCTACTACGGCCTGGAGCGTGAGCTGGCCGAGGCCCTGGACGCGTCGGAGTAGCCGCGATGATGATCACCATCCTCATCGCCTTCCTGGCCTTCGTGACCCTCGCCGGCCTCGGCTTCGTGTTCGCCGGCGCCGGCGGCGGCAACAAGGCGACCAAGCGGGCCCAGGCCATCGTCTCGGGCGGCCCGCGCACCACGGCCGACCGCAAGGCCGTCGCCCGCGCCGCCGCCAACACCCCGGAAGCGCGCCGTAAGCAGATCCTCAAGACCCTGAAGGATCAAGAAAAGCAGCAGAAGAAGGCCACCTTCAACCTGAAGTCCAAGATGCTTCAGGCCGGGCTGAAGGGGAACGTCAAGGTCTTCTGGATCGTCAGCGGCGTCGTCGGGGTGATGGTGTTCACCGCCGTGCTGCTGTTCCAGCGCAATCCGCTGATCGCGCTTCCCGCCGGCTTTGCGGCCGCCTTCGGCCTGCCGCGCTGGGTCATCGGCTTCCTGTCCAAGCGCCGCATCAAGAAGTTCACCGAACACTTCTCCGACGCCATCGACATCATCGTTCGCGGCATCAAGTCGGGCCTGCCGGTCCACGACTGCCTGAAGATCATCGGCCGCGAGAGCCCCGAGCCGCTGGGCGGCGAGTTCCGCACCCTGGTCGACAACGTCGGGGTCGGCATCGCCATCAGCGATGCGCTGGAGAAGATGTTCCAGCGCATGCCGACCAGCGAGCTGCGCTTCTTCGCCATCGTGCTGGCCATCCAGCAGAAGACCGGCGGCAACCTGGCCGAGGCCCTCAACAACCTTTCCCAAGTGCTTCGCGCCCGCAAGCTGATGCGCGAGAAGATCAAGGCCCTGTCGTCGGAAGCCATCGCCTCCAGCTTCATCATCGGCGCCCTGCCGCCCGGCGTGGTCATCCTGATCACGGTGACGACCCCGGCCTACATGGCTCCGATGTTCTCCGATCCGCGCGGCCATCTGATGCTGATGGGCGCGGCCTTCTGGATGAGCTGCGGCATCTTCGTGATGCGCAAAATGATCAACTTCAAGTTCTGACGGGCGCACAGATGAGCCTCGTCACCATCCTCACCAGTCCCGACAACATCCTCACCGCCTTCGTGGCGGCGATCACCTTCGCCACCATCGTCACCCTGGTTTCGCCCATGTTGAAGGGCGACAAGCTGGAAAGCCGGCTGAAGAGCGTCGCCAACCGGCGCGAGGAACTGCGAAAGCGAAACCGCGAGGCCCTGGCCAAGAAGGGCGCCCAGACCACCACCAGCCTGCGCCACACCGACGAGGGGCTCTACAAGAACGTCGTCGACCGGCTGCAACTCAGCAAGCTGCTGGAAGACCCCAAGGTCGTCGAAAAGCTGGCCCAGGCCGGTTTTCGCGGGCCGCGGCCGATCTCGACCTTCTACTTCTTCCGCCTGGTCATGCCGTTCGCCTTCGCCCTGCTGGTCGCCTTCTACCTGTTCGTGGTCAACGATTTCGGCCTGCAGATGATGCAGAAGGTCGCCGCCTGTTTCGCGGCCCTGCTGATCGGCTACTACGCGCCCAACATCTACATCTCCAACATCGCGTCGAAGCGTCGCGAGAGCATCGTCGCCGCCTTCCCCGACAGCCTCGACCTGCTGCTGATCTGCGTCGAGAGCGGCATGTCGATCGAGGCGGCGATCATGAAGGTCAGCCAGGAGGTCGGCTCGACCTCCATCGAACTGGCCGAGGAACTCAGCCTGCTGACCGCCGAACTCAGCTACCTGCCCGAGCGCCGCATGGCCTACGAGGGCCTGGCCAAGCGGACCAACCATCCGGGCGTCAAGTCGGTGGTCACCGCCATGATCCAGGCCGAGCGCTACGGCACCCCGCTCGGCGCCGCCCTGCGGGTCATGGCCAAGGAAAACCGCGAACTGCGCCTCTCCGCCGCCGAGAAGAAGGCCGCCGCCCTGCCGGCCAAGCTGACCGTGCCGATGATCCTGTTCTTCCTGCCCGTGCTGTTCGTGGTCATCCTCGGTCCCGCGATCATCAAGGTGCAGGACATCATGGCCAAGCAGTAGGGCCGCTCCCGGCGCCGCTGTTGAAGTACCGGCCCGGTGTCTGCCCGAACGCCGCCCTGAACGCCGCCACGAAGGCGCTGGCCGAGCGATAGCCCGCCATCCCGGCCACCCGCTTGACCGGCTCGCCCGCCGCCAGCCCGCGCAGGCCCTGCAGCAGCCGCGCCTGCCGCCCCCACCCCGCGACCGTCAGGCCCGTCTCCCGCTGAAAGCGCCGCTCCAGGGTCCGGCCGCTGAGACCGACCGCCCGGGCCAGGGCCTCGGCGCCGGGCAGGGGGGCGCCGGGCGTCTGCATGATCTCCGCCGCCCGCCGCGTCGCCTCGCTGGTCGGCGAGGGCAGGTCGAAGGGCGGGGCGTCGTGGCGCTTCAGTTCGGCGACGATCAGGCTGGCCAAGGCCCGATGGACAGGCTGGCGCTCGTCGAGCATCCGTAAGTCCATCGTCCGCAGGATCAGCTCCCGCATCAGGGCAGACACCGTCATCGCCGCGCAGCCGGCCGGCAGGTCTCCCGCCAGGTCGCCGCGCAGATAGAGGGTGCGCAGGGCGCTCGGCCCGGCGAAGCGGATCTCGTGCGCCACCCCGGCCGGGACCCAGATCGCCCACAGCGGCGGGGCCACCCACGACCCCGTCTGCGTCCAGACCGTCATCACCCCTTGCGAGCAATAGATCAGCTGGCCCCAGCCGTGGGCGTGGCGTCCCGTCGAGCGGCCGGCCTCGTGCCGGGCCGCCAGGCTGCGGACCAGGAAGAAGGGCTCGTCGGCGGCCGTATGGCGGATCGGCGACATTGATTGGCAATCTAGCGGGATTGCGACAGTCCGGACAGGGCCGCATCCTTAAGTCCATGACCAGCAACCTCCGCTCCTTCGCCCTGCACGTCGACGACGTCGATCGCGCTCGCCGCTTCTACGAGGCCGTGTTCGGCTGGACCTTCGAACCCTGGGGCCCGCCCGGCTTCTACCTGATCCACACCGGCGACGAGGCCGACCCCGGCGTCCAGGGCCTGATGCACAGGCGCCACGAGCCGCGCACCGGCACGGGCCTGAACGGGGTCGAGGCCACCTTCGGGGTCGACGATATCGACGCCGTGCTGGCGGCGGTGGAGGCCAACGGCGGCAAGGTCACCATGGGCAAGTCGCCGATCCCCACCGTCGGCGTGCTGATCCGCTTCGATGACCCCGAGGGCAACAACATCGGGGCCATGGCCTACGAGGGCGGCTGAGCCAACCTTACAGATTTGCGAGTTTGCGGCTCCATCGCCTGTAAGGCGCGCGGCGCAAGGTCTCCTCGTGGCGGGAACGAACCGCTCACCAACGAGGATACTCCCCATGACCAAGTTCGCTCCCGTCCTGTTCGCCATCGCCGGTCTCGCCCTGGCCGGAACCGCCGGCGCCGCCACCCCGCCGGCCAAGGCCAGGACGGTCCCCGCCGTCTCCGCCAAGGAGACCGCCTGTCAGGCCGAATGGAAGGCGCAGAAGACCCACAAGGGCACGCACCGCGCCTTCATCAAGGCCTGCATCGCCAAGGGCTGACCCTCAAGTCCCCCCAGCCCTTGCGAGGGGCGGCCGCCTCGTCCTGGCGGCCGCCCCGTTGCGTTACGGGGCTGAATTGAAGGCGTCGCACTTTCGACATCGCCGGGGCCTTCAACCGTCGCGCACAACACCTCTCGAGCATGCCCATGAGCCGCCGCGTCCTGCTGGTCGAAGACGACGCCGACACGGCCGACTATGTGCTCAGGGGCCTGCGCGAAGAGGGCTTCACCGTCGAGCACGCCGCCGACGGCCGCGACGGCCTCTACCTCGCCACCGCCTCGACCTTCGACGCCATCGTCATGGACCGCATGGTGCCCGGCATGGACGGCCTGGCCGTGGTCAAGGCTTTGCGGGCCGCCGAGGTGACCACGCCGGTTCTCTTCCTCAGCGCCCTGGCCCACCTCGACGAGCGGGTGAAGGGCCTGAAAGCCGGCGGCGACGACTACCTGACCAAGCCGTTCGGCTTCGCCGAGCTGTCGGCCCGGCTCGACAACCTGATGCGCCGCGGCGCCGCCACGCCCAAGGAAACCGCCCTGGCCTGCGGCGACCTCAATCTGGACCTGCTGACCCGGCGCGTCACCCGCGACGGCCGGCCGATCGACCTCCTCCCGCGCGAACTGAAACTGCTCGAATACCTGCTGAGACACAGGGACCGCGTGGTCACCCGCACCATGCTGCTCGAGGAGGTCTGGGACTACCGGTTCGATCCCCACACCAGCCTGATCGACACCCACATCAGCCGCCTGCGCCGCAAGATCGACGAGGGTTTCACCAGCCCGCTGCTGCACACCCTGCGCGGCACCGGCTACCGGCTGTCGGCGACCCCGTGACCGACCGCTTCCGCATCAGCGCCCGGCCCGGGGTGCTGGCCGCCGTGCTGGGCGGCTGCGTCCTGGTGCTGCTGGCCCTGACCCTGGCCGCCGTCGATGTGGCCGGCGAGGGCCAGATTGCGCGGCGCCAACGCCTCGTCGCCGAGACCGCCCGCGACTACTTCGTCGCCTTCGCCCACGAGGAAGGCCTGCCGGCCATGGCCAGGGCGCTCGACCGCCGGGCGCGGGTGGAGGAGGGGGCCTTCACCTTCGCGGTGTTCGGCGACGACGGCCGTCTGCTCGGCGGGGAGCCCCTGCTGTCGGCCAAGGCCCTGCCGGCCCCCGGCTATGGCGATGTCGAGATCGCCGGCCGGCCCTTCGAGGCCCTGGTCCAGCCGATGGCCACCGGCGGGACCCTGGTCATCTTCGAGGACCTGGCCGACCGGGGCGCCTTCCGCCGCGCCGTGCTCGGCGCCGTCGGCCTGGCCCTGATGCCGGGCCTGCTGGCCATCGCCGCCGCCACCCTCTGGCTGCAGCGGCTGCTGGTCCGTCGCGCCCGCGGCCTGGCCGAAGCCGCCGAACGCATCGCCGCCGGCGACCTCTCGGCCCGCGCCCCCGCCGACCCGAACGGCGACGTCTTCGACGACCTCGGCCGCTCGGTGAACGCCATGCTGGCCCGTATCGAGACCCTGCTGGCCGACCTGCGGCTGGCCACCGACAGCCTGGCCCACGACCTGCGCCTGCCGCTGGCCCGGGTCCGCGCCGCCCTGACCCAGGCCGCCGATCCGGCCCTCGCCGAAGAGGACCGCCTGGCCCAGATCGAACGGGCGGGCCTCGGCGCCGAGGAGATCCTCGCCACCCTCTCGACCCTGCTGGAGATCGCCCGCGCCGAGAGCGGCCTCTCGGCCGACAGCATGAGCGACATCGACCTGACCCAACTGGTCGCCGAGATCGCCGAACTGTTCGCCCCGATGCTGGAAGACGCCGGCCAGACCCTGACCCTCGACCTGCCCTATCGTCCGACGCCGGTGCGGACCCACGCCCTGTTGTTGCGCCAGGCGCTCGGCAACCTGCTGCACAACGCCTCTCGCTACGCCGGCCCCGGCGCCGCCATCCGGGTCGGGCTGGCCGCCGATACCAACCGCGTGCTGCTGTCGGTCACCGACAACGGTCCGGGCGTGCCGGCCGCCGACCGGATGCGCATCCTGCAGCGCTTCGTCCGTCTGGAGGAAAGCCGCACCCAGGCCGGCTCGGGGCTGGGCCTGGCCATCGTCGCCGCCTGCGCCAAGCTGCATGGCGGCGAGGCCCGGGTCGAGGACGCCGAACCCGGCTTGCGGATCGTGCTCGACCTTGCCCGCCTGACCTGAGGTGTATCCCGCGAAGCCCCGGCACGGACGAGCTGGCCAAACGGTTGATAGGTTGGTTCGGGCCCGCCATTCCACCGCCAAAAGCAAACGCCCTGCGCCAAGCCGACGAATGGGTCCTCCGGTCCCGCTACGCGGCCCCGAAGCAACTGTGTGACGCCCCGTCAAGCAACGAAGGGCTTTTGGTCTCGGACAGCGGCGTTGAGGGCGATCAGGAGATGCCTGGCGATGGCGACGATAGCGAGCTTTGGAGGCTTGCCGGCCTCT
>JAQGIK010000195.1 GCA_028291265.1 Caulobacter sp.
GCCGTGGCAAGATCTTCCCCTCGGTGCTCGACCTGATCGGCGACACCCCGATCGTCGGCCTGCCGCGGCTGTCGGCCGAGCTCAAGACGCGCGGCGAGGTCGTCGCCAAGCTGGAGTTCTTCAACCCGCTGTCGTCGGTCAAGGACCGCATCGGCGTGTCGATGATCTAGCAGCTGCAGACCGAGAGCAAACTCAGCCCCGGCGCCACCATCGTCGAGCCGACCAGCGGCAATACCGCCATCGCCCTGGCCTTCGTCGCCGCCGCCAAGGGCTATAAGCTGCTCCTGGTCAGGCCCGAGAGCATGTCGATCGAGCGCCGCAAGCTGCTGCTGCTGCTCGGCGCCAAGCTGGAGCTGACCCCGGCCGCGCGCGGCATGCGCGGGGCCGTCGCCCGGGCCACCGAGATCCTCGAGGAGGTCCCCGGCTCGGTCATGCCCCAGCAGTTCGAGAACGCCGCCAACCCGGCCATCCACCGCATCTCGACCGCCGAGGAGATCTGGAACGACACCGGCGGCCGCGTCGACGCCGTGGTCAGCGGCGTCGGCACCGGCGGCACCATCACCGGCGTCGGCCAGGTGCTGAAGCCCCGCAAGCCCTCGCTGCGCATGGTCGCCGTCGAGCCCGAGAACAGCGCCGTGCTGTCGGGCGGGCAGCCCGGTCCGCACAAGATCCAGGGCATCGGGGCCGGCTTCGTGCCGGCCAACGTCGACCGCGGGGTCATCGACGACATCGTCCAGGTCAGCAACGACGACGCCTTCGCCATGGCCCGCAAGGCCGCCGCCGTCGAGGGCCTGCCGGTCGGCATCTCCTCGGGCGCGGCGCTGGTCGCCGGCTTCGAGCTGGCCAGCCGGCCCGAGTACGAGGGCAAGCTGATCGTCGTCATCATCCCCAGCTTCGCCGAGCGCTACCTGTCGACGGCGCTGTTCGAGGGGCTGTAGCCATGGGGGCCACGAGGATTCTGATCGTGGCGCTGGTGTTGGCGGCCGTTTCGGCGACCACGGCTCTGGCCTGCAGCTGCGTGCGCTACGCCAGCGCCGCCGAACAGTTCGCCAAGGCCGAGGTGATGTTCGTCGGGCGGGCCGACGGCCGGGAGACCCTGTCGGGCGGCGCGGCGGTGACCCGCTTTGTGGTCGAGAAGACGCTCAAGGGCGACCGTCAGCGGATCCGCAAGGTGGCGCACGGCGAGAACACGGGCGGCATGTGCGGCATTCGCTTTGATCGCGGCCGGACCTATCTGGTCATCGCCTATCGCAACCAGGGCCTGCTGCGCACCAACAGCTGCTCTGCGCCGCAGTTTCCTCGCGCCGAGTTCGAACGGCTTGCCGCGCGGCGGCGGTGACCGACGTCTTCAGCCCGGAGAAGCGCTCGGCCGTCATGCGGCGGGTCAAGGGGCGCGACACCTCGCCGGAGTTGAAGGTTCGGCGGCTGCTCACGGCCCTCGGCGCGCGCTACCGGCTGCATCGCAAGGACCTGCCGGGCAGGCCGGACATCGTCATGGCCGGGCGGCGGCTGGCGATCTTCGTGCATGGCTGTTTCTGGCATGGGCACGACTGCGCGCGCGGGGCGCGGGTCCCGAAGGCCAACCGCGACTACTGGCTGGGCAAGGTGGGGCGCAACCGGGAACGGGACCTGGCCAGCCGGGCGGCGCTGGAAGCGGCCGGCTGGCGGGTCGAGGCGATCTGGGAATGCGAGATGAAGGACGAGGCGGCGCTCAGGGAGCGGCTGGCGGGGTTGCTGGAACCCACTTCCGCCTGATCGCCAGGCCCTACCGATCTCCAACACACCGTCACCCCAGACTTGTTCTTGGGGTGACGGTAGATAATTGGAAACGGCGCGGGCTAAGCCGCCGCCGCCTCGCGCTGAGCCCCCGTCAGCGCCGTTTCCAAGGCCGCGTAGAGCTGGGCCGGTTCGATAGGCTTGGCGACGTGGCCGGTCATGCCGGCGGCCAGGCAGGCCTCCCAGTCGCGGGCCGTGGCCGAGGCGGTGATGGCGATAACCGGGACATGCTGGTTGGGGCCGTTCATGGCCCGCAGCTGGCGGGTGGCCTCGCGGCCGTCCATGTCGGGCATGTAGACGTCCATCAGCACCACGTCGAAGGCTTCGAGCGCCAGCCGCTCGAGCGCCTCTTCGGCGGACGACGAGGTCTCGGGGACGATGCCCAGCGGAGCCAGCACCAGGCCAATGGCCTGGCGGTTGACGGCGTGGTCGTCGACGACCAGCACCCGGGCCTCGACGGCCTGGGGCGCCTGGACCGCGGCCGGGGCTTCCGCGCCCGGCAGGGTCAGCGCCAGGGTGAAGACGGCGCCTTCGCCGGGGGCGCTGACGACGGTGATGTCGCCGCCCATCAGCCGGGCCAGCTCGCGGCTGATCATCAGGCCAAGGCCGGTGCCGCCGTGGGTGCGGGCGGTCTGGGCGCCCAGCTGTTCGAAGGGCATGAACAGGCGGTCCAGCTGCTGGGGCGTCATGCCGGGGCCGGTGTCGTCGACGGCGATGGTCACCGCGAAGGTCCCGTCCGGATTGGTCGAACCGCCGAGCTGCAGGGTGACGCAGCCTTCACGGGTGAACTTCAGCGCGTTGGACAGCAGGTTGTTGATCACCTGCCGCATGCGGGTCGGATCGCCGCTGACCCAGCCGGGCAGATGGCAGGCCCCGACGATGCGCATGCGCAGGCCCTTGGCCCTGGCTTGCGGCCGCCAGGCGCGGACCGCGTCGAGGACGGCGGTGCGGAGGTCGAAGTCGACGGTCTCGACGCCCATCCGGCCGGCTTCCAGCTTGGAGAGATCGAGCATGTCGTCGAGCAGGGTGGTCATCATCCGCCCGGCCTCGCCGATCAGCCGGCCCTGGCCGTGGCCGGCCCGTTCGGTGTCGGCGGCGCCGGCCAGGATGGCGCTGATCGGGGTGCGCAGCTCGTGGCTGATCATCGCCACCCAGGCGCTCTTGGCGCGGGTGGCGGCCTCGGCCTCGGCGCGGCGCGCCTGCGCCTCGGCGCAGGCGTCGTCGGAGATCTTGCGGGCCTCTTCCGTCGTCAGCCAGGCGCCGATGATGTTCAGCATGACAAGGCCGACGGCGATCATCATCGTCGAGACCAGCGGGCCGGGCGCGGTCGAGACGTCCATCAAGGGTAGGATCAGCAGGTACAGGCCATAAGGCAGGCAGGCGGCGGCGAAGGCGATGCGGCTGCCGCGGCAGATGGCGATCAGGTTGGTCATCGCCGTGGCGACGACGATCATCGCCAGAGCCGGGCCGTAGCGGTCGATGCCCTGCCACAGCACCGGCGCCAGGCTGCCGAAGGCGATGGAGGAGGGCAGGAAGGTGATCAGGGCGGCGCGGGCCGCTTTGAACGGGGTGTCGATGGTGCGCTTGAGCAGCTGGACGCCGGTGAAGTGGTCGAATCCCTGCGCGGCGCAGTAGAGGGCCGCCCAGGCCCAGGCCCAGGTCCAGCCGAACGCCAGGTGCAGGCCGGCGGCGACACCGACCGCCGTCATCAGCCGGATGGGCATGTGCTTTCGCCGGGTGGCGACGACGGATCCCAGCCCGAAACGGTCCTCGGCTTCGACGGCCGACATGGTTGCTTCCCCAGACATCCGGGGACAGTGGGGGGCAGCTTCCTAAGAGTCAGTGAAAGAACGCCGGTCGGCGTTTTGGTTAATGACCCGATTTCGGTAATCGGCGGCTAGCGGGGTTTTTCGACCACGATTTCCGTCTTCACCGAGCTGGCGATGTAGCAGACCTCATGAGCCTCGTGGTGCAACTCGTCCAACTCCTTCGGCGTCGGCTGGCGGCCGTCGAAGGCGATGGCCGGCCGCAGGGCCACCTTGGTGACGGCGATCTTGCCCTCGGCGTTCTTGCGCATCACCCCTTCGGCCTCGTCGCGGTAGCTGAGCACCGTAAAGCCGGCCCTGGAGGCGATGTAGAGGAAGCTCAGCATGTGGCAGTTGGAGATGGCGGCGACCAGCATCTCCTCCGGGTCAATGGCGTCGGCCGCCGACCAGGGGGCCGGCACCACATGCGGCGAAGCCGAGGCCGGGACGGTGATGCCGGCGTCGAAGCTGACCGTGTGCTTGCGGCTGTAGCGGCCGGCGACGAAGTCCTCGCCAGGCTGCAGCGCCCAGTCGATGGTGGCGGTGTAGCTGGCCATCAGGACTCCATCGGGAAGGCAGCGGCCTCCAGCCTGTTGCCGTCGAGGTCGCGGACGAAGGCCGCATAGTAGCCGGTCATCGCCGCCTGGCGAGGGCCGGGCGGGCCGTCGTCGGCGCCGCCGTGGTCGAGGGCGGCCTGGTGGAAGGCCTGGACGGAGGCCTGGTCGCGGGCCCGCAGGCAGATGTGCAGGCCGGTGTCGCCGGGCTCGACGGTGCGGTTCGGGCGATGGTTCAGCCAGACCTCGGGATAGCGCTTGCCGAACCCGACCCGGGCCTCCAGATCGACCATGCGGCGGTAGCCGAGGGGGCCGAGGACAGCGTCGTAGAAGGCGGCGGAGGCGACGATGTCCCGCACCGACAGCGACAGGTGATCGATCACGCCTTCCTCCTTTGCCCGTCAGAGCGTGCGGGCGATCAGCACCTTCATGATCTCGTTGGTGCCGCCGTAGATGCGCTGCACCCGGCTATCGCGGTACATGCGGGCGATCGGGTATTCCGACATGTAGCCGAAGCCGCCGTAGAGCTGCAGGCAGCGGTCGACGATCTTGTTTTCCAGATCCGTGACCCAGTATTTGGCCATCGAGGCCGTGGCCGCGTCGAGCTTGCCCTTCAGGTGTTTCTCGATGCAGTCGTTGACGAAGACGCGGGCGACGGTCGCCTCGGTCTTGCATTCGGCCAGCACGAACTGGGTGTTCTGGAAGTCGATGATGGCTTTGCCGAAGGCCTTGCGCTGCTTGACGTAGTCGATGGTCAGCTCCAGCGCCCGCTCGATGGTGGCGATGCCCTGGATGGCGATGTTCAGCCGCTCCTGTGGCAGCTGGCCCATCAGCTGGAAGAAACCCTGGCCCTCGTCGCCGCCCAGCACATTGGTGGCCGGCACGCGGACGTCGGTGAAGAACAGTTCGGAGGTGTCGGCCGCCTCCATGCCCAGCTTGTCGAGGTTGCGGCCGCGCTCGAAACCTGGCGTCCCGTCGGTCTCGACGACCACCAGCGAGGTGCCGCGGGCGCCCTGGGCCGGGTCGGTCTTGGCGACGACGATCATCAGGTTGGCGGTCTGGCCGTTGGTGATGAAGGTCTTGGAGCCGTTGATGACGTACTCGTTGCCGGTGAGGATGGCCGTCGACTTGATGCCCTGAAGGTCGGAGCCCGCGCCCGGCTCGGTCATGGCGATGCCGCCCACGAAGGTCCCGTCGGCCAGGCCCGGCAGCCAGCGGCGGCGCTGCTCCTCGGTGCCGTAGTGGTAGATGTAGGGCGCGACGATGGCGTTGTGCAGCGATAGGCCGAAGCCGTCGACGCCCTTGGCGCCCAACTGCTCCATGAGAATGACCTCATGGCGGTAGTCGCCGCCCATGCCGCCGTATTCCTCGGGGATCGACAGGCAGCAGAGGCCGGCCTCGGCCGCCTCGTTCCACAGCGCCCGCTCGACGACACCGTCCTCGCGCCATTTGGCGACGCGGGATTCCGGGGCGTGGTCGGTGAAGAACCGGGCCACGGCGTCCTCGAAGATGACGATGTCCTCTTCGGCCAGGGACGGGGTGCGCTCGACTTGCAGGGCGGCAGGCATGGAAATCAGAAAGCCTCGGCGGGGAGTTGCATCAGGGTGGCCGAGCCGGTCTTCAGCTTGGCCAGGTGTGAGGTGCCTTCCGGGATGATCCGTTCGACGAAGTAGCGGCCGACGACCAGCTTGTTGGAATAGAAGGGATCAGCCTCACCCTTGGTCAGGCAAGCCTTGGCGATCTGGGCCCACATGAAGGCCAGGCCGGTGATGCCGAACAGATGCATGTAGTCGGTCGAGGCGGCGCCGGCGTTGTCGGGGTTGGCCAGGCCGTTCTGCATCAGCCACATGGTGGCCTCCTGCAGCTGGGCCTTCACGACGGCCAGGCCGTCGAGGAAGACCTTCATGTTCTCGTCGCCGGCGTTGGCCTCGATGTAGGCGTCGATCTCGGCGAAGAAGCTCATCACCGCCCGGCCGCCGTTGGCCGCCAGCTTGCGGCCGACCAGGTCGAGGGCCTGGACGCCATTGGTGCCCTCGTAGATCAGGGCGATGCGGCAGTCGCGCAGGTACTGGCTGGCTGGGAAGTGTTCGGTGAAGCCCGAGCCGCCGAACACCTGCATGGAATCGACGCAGACCTTGAAGCCCTTGTCGGTCAGGTAGCCTTTGAGGACCGGCGTCAGCAGGCCCATGTAGTCGTTGCCCTTCTGGCGCACGGTCTCGTCGGGATGGGCGTGGCTGAGGTCGCCCTGCAGCGCGGTCCAGAACAGGAAGGCGCGGCCGGCCTCGATGAAGGCCTTGGAATCCAGCAGCATGCGGCGCACGTCGGGGTGGACGATGATCGGGTCGGCCGGGCCGTCGGGGTTCTTCGGGCCGGTCAGGGAGCGGCCCTGCAGGCGATCCTTGGCGAACTCGGCGGCGGCCTGGTAGGCAGCCTCGGCCTGGGCCAGGCCCTGCATGCCGACGCCCAGCCGGGCCTCGTTCATCATCACGAACATGATCCGCAGGCCGGCGTTGGCCTCGCCGATCAGGAAGCCCTTGGCGTCGTCATAGGCCATGACGCAGGTGGCGTTGCCGTGGATGCCCATCTTCTCTTCGAGGCCGGCGCATTTGACGCCATCCTGGCGCTCGCCGACGCCGCCCTCGGCGTTGGGCAGATATTTCGGCACGATGAACAGGCTGATGCCCTTCACCCCGGCCGGCGCGCCTTCGATGCGGGCCAGGACCAGGTGGATGATGTTGTCGGCCATGTCGTGCTCGCCGGCCGAGATCCAGATCTTCTGGCCGGTGATGCGGTAGCTGCCGTCGGCTTGCGGCACGGCCTTGGTGCGCAGCAGGCCCAGGTCCGTGCCGCAGTGGGGCTCGGTCAGGTTCATGGTGCCGGTCCATTCGCCGGTGACCATCTTGGGCAGGTAGAGCTCTTTCTGCGCGTCGGTGCCGCCGGTGTGGATGGCCGAGTAGGCGCCGTGCGCCAGGCCCGGGTACATCGAAAACGCCATGTTGGCCGACGACGACATCTCGCTGAAGCTTAGGTTGACCACGTGCGGCAGGCCCTGGCCGCCGTAGGCCGGGTCGGAGCCCAGGCCCGTCCAGCCGCCGTCGCATAGCTGCTTGTAGGCTTCCTTGAACCCGGTCGGGGTGGTGACCGTGTTGTCCTGGCGCCAGGTGCAGCCCTGCTTGTCACCCACGGCGTTGAGCGGGGCCAGAACCTCGCCGGTGAACTTTCCGGCCTCCTCGATGATCGCCTTGACCACGTCCAGCGAGGCGTCGGCGAAGGCCGGCAGCTCGGCATACTGGTCGATCTTCAGCACATCCTCGAGCAGGAAGACGTGGTCGCGCACCGGGGGTTGGTAGGCCATGGTTTGTCCGTGGTTCTAAGGGTTTGTCTGAACGCAAAGCGGGGACCGGCGCGAACCGGTCCCCTTTAATTGCTACTGTGATTGGGGCCTACTTGCCCATCGCCATCTCGGCGTGGCCATCGAGCCGGGCGCGCAGCACCTGGTCGTAGTCGGCCGCCTTGGGCAGCAGGTCCGGGCGCTTTTCGGCCAGGTGCTTCTCGAGCCGCTCGCAGGCGGCGTGCAGCTCGGCGATGGCGCCGTCGATGTCCTCGCGCTGGCGCTCCAGCACGACGATCTTCTCGCGGAATTTCTTCAGGGAGTGGGCGTTCTGGTGCGCCGCCTCGTCGCCTTCGTCGTACAGCTCGAGGATCTCGCGGATCTCCTGCAGCGACAGGCCGACGCGCTTGCCGCGCAGGATGAGGATCAGGCGGGCCCGGTCCTTGTAGCTGTAGACCCGGTTCATCCCGTCACGGGCGGGGGTCAGCAGGCCCTTGTCTTCATAGAAGCGCAGGGCGCGCGGGGTGGCTTTGAATTCGGTGCAGAGTTGGCGGATCGTGAAGGTCCGCTCGGGACGGCGCAGTTCCATAACCATGGTGACTTCTCCCTGACGTTGGCGTTCTGATGTGCCCTTGGGTCAGACGTTAAGTCTCGCTTACGTCAACGTCAACAGCGAAGAATGATCTTCCCCAACTTGAGCCATCGGACGCGAAAAAGGGGCCGGTTTCGCGCGAAACCGGCCCCTTCCCATAAATGTTACCTCTGGGTCTCGTTACCAGCTGGCTTGCTGGTAGCCGGTCGGGCGGACGTAGGCGCCGTTCACGTAACCCACGCCGACGCCGTTACGGCTGACCAGGACCCACTCGCCGCGCTTGGCGTAGGCCATGGCGATGAAGGTCTCGCCGCGGGTCAGCTTGCCGACCTTGCCGGTGCTGGTCGAGGGACCGGACCGCAGGTTGACGGTCGAGGTGGCGATGAAACGGCCACCGGCCTTCTGGAAGCTGGCCGGCTGCACATAGTTGGCGATCCGGTAGCCGTTCGAGACGTAGCTGCCCTCGTTCAGGCTGTCCTTCTTCTGGACCTGGCAACCGATGGCGCTGCCGGCCGCGGCGCCGGCGGCGGCCCCGATCACCGTGCCCGCGCCGCGTTCGTTCTTCGCCACCTTGTTGCCGATCAGGCCGCCGAGGATGGCGCCGATGATGGCCCCGCCCTCCTGCTTCTTGCCGGGAGCCGAGCAGCCGATGACGCCGTTCGGCTGGGCCGAGGCGGTCACGGGCGCGGCGGCGACGCCGAGCGTGGCGGCGAGGGTCATGGCCAAGCCGACTTTCGCAATCTTGCTGTGCGCTTGCATGGTCTTTTCTCCTCAACAGATGCGCGGACACGGGAGACATCCCGGGTCGTTGAGGAGGGTTATGAGGGCCGCCGCCTGAACGGGTGCGGAAGCGGGCGTTATGTTGCGTTCAGCTAAGGACCCGACACGCCGCCAGCGGCCAGATCGGATCGCAGAGCCTGATCGCAGGCAGCCATGGCCGCTTCAACCTCTGGCCGCGCAAGGTAGGGACCGAGCGTTTCGCTTGTCGCCTTGGCGAAAGCCACGAAGGTCGGATCCTCAGCTACGCGCGCCGCCGCTTCGAGCACCGGGCCCGGCATTTCAGCACCGAGATCTCCTGACAGCAGGACCTTCAGTTGAGCGTAGTCGGGGCTTTCGAGCAGCTTGGCAAAATCGGCCAGGTCTCGGTCACTGAGTCGGCTACCGAAGTCCTCGAGGACAATGCGGCGAAGCACGTCCGGCCCGGCGACAGGATCGATGCAACGATCATACCGGGCAGACGCCTGATCGATCTGCTCTTCAAGGCCAGGATCGCCTTGGGAAAGACTCTCGCGATCAAGCCCACCGCCCGGCACAAATCCGATGAGGCCCTTCGTCGGCATGGCTCGGGCCACACGTTCGAAAAGGGCCGCCCGATCGGTGGAGGCGGCCTCGATCATCAGAACAAGGCCGATGAAGCCGGCGGCGAGGGTATGCATTCCCGAAACCTGAAGCTTTGCCGAGCCCGGCGCAAGACTCAGAAAACGCGCCGCATCTCGTCCCAGGCGTTCGACAGCTCGTCCCGGTGCGCCGGGCTGGCCACCCCGATCAAGGCCTGGGCCCGCTCCTCAAGTGTCCGACCACGCAGGTCGGCGACGCCGTGTTCGGTGATGACCAGGCCGATGTCGGCGCGGGGCACGCTGACCACGCCCGGCGACAGGCGCGGCACGATGCGGCTGATGCTGTCGCCCTTGGCCGAGGCAGGCAGGGCGAGGATGGGCAGGCCGCCGTCGCTGAGGCGGGCGCCGCGCAGAAAGTCGGTCAGGCCGCCGATGCCGCTGACCTGGCGGCCGCCCTGGAACTCGGCGTTGGCCTGGCCGAAGAGGTCGATCTCCAGGGCCGAATTGACCGCCACCAGCTTCGGGATGTCCGCCAGCACGGCGATGTGGTGGGTGTGGTTGGAGGGGGCGAAGCGGATGCGCGGGTCGGTGAGCCGTTCGCGCAGGCGGACCGTGCCGGCGGCGAGGCCGGTGACGACGCTGTCCACCACCTCCTTGTCGAGCAGCTCGACGAGCGGGTCGGTGACCATGCCCGAATGTATCTTCAATCCCTTGCGGCCGCGCAGGCCCTTGAGGGCCGCCACCCCGGCCTTGCCGACCCCGAACTGCAGGCTGGCGCCGTCCGGGGCGATCCCGGCGATATGACGGGAGATGACCTCGAAGGCCGGGTCGAGGTCGCCAGCGTCGTAGTCGAGCACGGCGCTGTCGTCATCACAAACCAGGTCGAAGGCTTCCAGCGGCCATCGGGGCCCGTTCACCGCCGGCAGGTTCGGGTTGACCAGGGCCAGCTTGAAGACCTCGGGCCGGGCCAGGACGGCGGGGGCCAGGTCGCTGGCGACGCTCAGGGTCACCATCCCTTCGGCGTCCGGCGGGCTGACCTGGAAGACGGCGGCGTCGAGCGGCGTCGTCCCCAGCCAGCCGTAGGTCTGGAACCAGGTCAGGGGGCGCAGGGCGTAGCGGCCGGCCTCGAAGGCGGCGCGCCCGTCGGCGGAGACGAAAATGCCCTCCGCCGTCGCGCCCTCGCGCAGGGCCGACCAGTCGCTGCGGTTGATACCGGGGATCGGGGCGCCGACGAAACACATCCGGTCCGGCCAGCCGTCCGTAACTCTGATCCTCTCCCGAAAACCGAGCGGTTCGCCCGGGCCGAAGGGGACGAACAGCCGTGGAGAGGGCAGCGTACTCAAGCGTCGCGCGAGCTGTTCGATAGCCAGATCAATCGGGAGGCGAATCATGTCATCGTCCGTTCAGGCGGCAGCGGCAACCTATCCTCTGCCGGCGAGTTCTGCGTACGAACCCCGGTCCCATTTGGACAAGAGCCGTTACGTCATGCAAACGACCGCCCAACAGCCTTCGGGCGTCCTGAAGCCCCTGCTGTGGATCGCTGGCGCCTTCTTCGCGACGGGCTTCCTCGGCTATCTGGCCATCGGCTTGAACAGCCTTCCGGGCTAGCTGCCGGTCGAGCCGAACCCGCCCGCGCCGCGCGCGGTCTCTTCCAGACTGTCCACCGACGACCACCCCGCCTGCACGACCGGCGCGATGACCAGTTGGGCGATGCGGTCGCCCCGGCGGATGACGAAGTCTTCCTCACCCAGATTGATCAGGATCACCTTCACCTCGCCCCGGTAGTCGGCGTCGATGGTGCCGGGGGTGTTGAGGCAGGTCACCCCCGCCTTGGCGGCCAGCCCCGAGCGCGGACGGACCTGGGCTTCAAAACCAGGCGGCACGGCGAAGCTGAGGCCCGTCGGGACCATGGCCCGGGCCATGGGGGCCAGGGTCAGCGGCGCCTCGTCAGCGACCGCGGCGCGCAGGTCCATCCCGGCGGCCAGCGCCGTCTCATAGGCGGGCAGCGGCAGGCCCTCGGCGTGGGGAAGTTGAACGACGGGTATGGTCGGGGTCACGAAAGATCCTTCTACGCCAGGTCCTGGGCGATACGTCGGGCGATCTTCATCGCCACCTCATCCTTGCCGGCCCGGTCCCAGCGTTCGACGCCGGCCTTGCTGACGATCATCACGGTGTTGTCGGCCCCGCCCATGACCCCCGGCTGGGTGACGTCGTTGGCGACGATCCAGTCGCAGCCCTTGCGGGTCAGCTTGGCGCGGGCGTGTTTCTCGACATCGTTGGTCTCGGCCGCGAAGCCGACCACCACCCTGGGCCGCTGTGGCGTATGGGCCGCCAGGGTCGCCAGGATGTCGGGGTTTTCGACCAGGGTGAGGACCGGCGGGCCGTCCCTGCCCTTCTTGAGCTTGATGCGATACGCCTCGTCCGGGCGCCAGTCGGCGACGGCGGCGACGCAGACCGCGGCGTCGGCCGGCAGGGCTGCCTGGCAGGCGGCCAGCATCTCGCGGGCGCTCTCGATATCGACACGGCTGACGCCGGCCGGGGTCGGCTGGCTGACCGGGCCGGCGACCAGGGTCACCCGGGCCCCCAGCCGCGCCAGCGCGCCGGCGATGGCGAAACCCTGCTTGCCGCTGGAGCGGTTGGTCAGCACCCGCACCGGATCCAGCGCCTCGGCCGTCGGCCCGGCGGTGACCAGCACATGCTTGCCCTTCAGCGGCCCGCCCTCGAGCATGCCGAGGATGGCGTCGAAGATGGCGGCCGGCTCGGCCATGCGGCCCTCGCCGTACTCGCCGCAGGCCATGGCCCCCTCGTCGGGGCCGACGAACGATACGCCGTCGGCCTTCAGCGTCGCCAGGTTGCGACGGGTGGCGGCGTGCTCCCACATCCGCACGTTCATGGCCGGGGCCATCAGCACCGGCTTGTCGGTGGCGAGCAGCGTGGTGGCGGCCAGATCGCCGGCCAGGCCGTTGGCCGCCTTGGCCATCAGGTCGGCGGTGGCCGGGGCCACGACGACGAGGTCGGCCGAGCGGGAAAGCTCGATGTGGCCCATCTCCGCCTCGTCGGTCAGGGAGAAGAGTTCGCTGTAGACCTTGTCCTCGGCCAGGGCCGACAGCGACAGGGGGGTGACGAATTGCGCGCCGGCCTGGGTGAGGATCGGCCGCACGCCGACGCCCGCCTTGCGCAGCAGGCGCGTCAGCTCCAGCGTCTTGTAGGCGGCGATGCCTCCGCCGACGATCAGCAACACCCGCTTTTCGCTCAAGGTCCGCGCTCCCGGTTCGGTGGCCTTCCTAGCGGCTTTGCGGCGTTCGCCAAACAGGACTCGACAACGTTCACGTTTTGATCTTTTCTGGGATCATCGTTATCTTAAGGGGAGACCCGACGTGCGCCACCTTTTGACCGCCACGGCCGCCCTGGCCGCCGTTTTCGCCCTCGCCGCCTGTGACGGCGGTCCCGCCAGCAAGCCGTCGCGCGACCAGGCCGACGCCGGCCCGGCGCCGGCGAAGGCCGACACGACCGGGACCGCCTCGGCCGACAGCCCCGACCGGACGGAGGCGCCGAAGGTCGATCCTCGCACCCAGCCGCCGCCAATGCTCGACGGCAAGCCGATGTGGGCCGCCAACCGCCGGCTGACCGCCGAGGAAGCCGCCGAGAAACAGTTCGCCCGCAACGGCAAGGACTTCGGGGCCAAGACCGTCGAGGACTACGCCCGCAAGGCCCAGGCGTTCGTGAGCAATCCGCCGAAGGGCGCCGAGGTGATCACCCGCCAGCGCGGCAAGATCATGTACGACGCCAGGAGCAACACCTTCGCGGCGGCCACCAAGGATGGCGTGCCGCGGACGATGTTCAAGCCCGAAGAGGGCGCGGCCTACTGGGAACAGGCAAAGTCGCGGCCGGAGGGCGGGGGCCGCCGCCGACAACGCCAAGGCTCCGACAACGAAGGCTGATCACCGGCGGCATCGGGTGCGCCGTCCCTCCCCGAATTTGGGGAGGGACGGGCTGCGCCCGATCTAAGTCAGCATCACCGCCAGCAGCAGGGCTACGCCGGACACCGCCGCCCCGATGGCGAACCACAGGAGTTTCGACGGGCTTTCCTCGAGCGTCACCACGGTCGGCGGCGGTCCGGCTTCCGCCAGTTTGACGATCGCCCGCGCCGCCCGGTGGACCTCGCCGGCCAGTTCGCGGACCCGGGCCGCCGGTGACAGTTCCCTCGCGATCCACCGCCGCACGACCGGATCGGCGGCGGCCCACAGGTCGTGCTCGGGGTCGATGCCGCGGGCGACGCCCTCGACGGTGACCATGGTCTTCTGCAGCAGCACCAGCTCGGGCCGCAGGTGCATGTCGAACAGGGCGGTGATCTCGAACAGCTGGGCCAGCAGCCGGCCCATCGAGACCTGCGACGCCGAGCGGCCGAACACCGGCTCGCCGACGGCCCGCAGGGCCTGGGCGAAGGCGCCGCGGTCCTGGTGGGCCGGCACATAGCCGGCCTCGAAATGGATGTCGGCGACCCGCGCATAGTCCCGCGTCAGGAAGCCGTAGAGGATCTCGGCCAGGAAGCGGCGCTCCATCGGTCCGATTCGGCCGACGATGCCGAAGTCGATGGCGGTCAGCCCGGCCGGGGGACTGACGAACAGGTTGCCCTCATGCAGGTCGGCGTGGAAGACGCCGTGGTCGAGGGCCTGGGACAGGAAGGCGCGGATCAGGTTGTCGGCCAGTTCGCGCCGGTTGAAGGCGGGCCCATCTGGATTTGAGACCCCGAGGGCGTCGGGCGACGACAAGGGCCGGCCGCCGGCCCATTCCTGGGTCAGCACCCGCCTGGCGACCCCGTCCCAGACGATGGCCGGCGCCGCCATGAAGGCGTCGCGGGCCATGACCTCGCGCAGTTCGTCGGCCCCGGCCGCCTCGAACCGCAGGTCCAGTTCCAGCTCCAGGGCCCGGATGACGATCTCGACGAAGGCCCGGGGCTCCAGACGACGGGCCGGCGGGACCAGGGCATGGGCCCATTTGGCCGCCAGCCGCAGGGCGGCGCTGTCGCGGGCGGCGCGGATCTCGACGCCGGGGCGCAGCACCTTGACCGCCACCTTGCGGCCGTCGAGCAGCACCGCCTCGTGGGCCTGGGCCAGGGAGGCGGCGGCGACCGCCTCGCCGAAGCTTGAAAACAGGCTGTCGATGGGCCGGCCCAGCGAGCGCTCGACTTCCGCCCTGGCCAGCGCCGTCGGGAAGGGGGCGAGGTTGTCGCGCAGGTGGGCGAGGTCCTCGACGAACTGCGACCCGAAGATGTCGGCCCGGGTGGCGAGGAACTGGCCGAGCTTGATGGCCACCGGCCCTTGCGCCTCCAGAACCCGCGCCAGACGCTCGCCGGGCCGGCCCTTGCGCGCCGCCCCGCCGGCCGGCAGCCGCAGGAAGAAGGCCGCCACCTTGGCCGAGGGCGGGAGGTGGGCGTCGATCTCGCGGGGCAGCAGGGCGTCGGCCCGCATCAGGGCCCAGCCCGTCCCGATCAACCGGCCTAACGCCGCCAGGCTGGCCATCGGCTAGACCGCCCACCCCTGGTGGAGCGCAGCCACTCCGCCGGTGAAGTTGGTGTAGGTCACCCGGGAGAAGCCGGCGTCGCGGATCATCGCCGCGAACGACTCCTGATCCGGGAAGCGACGGATACTCTCGACCAGGTACTGGTAGCTTTCGCGGTCATTGACGATCCACTCGCCGATGGCCGGGATGGCCTTGAAGCTCCACAGGTCATAGCCCTTGCGCAGGGCCTCGCTCACGGGCCGCGAGAATTCCAGGCAGATGAAGCGGCCGCCGGGCTTCAACACCCGCCGCGCCTCGCGCAGGGCGGTCGGCACGTCGGTCACGTTGCGGATGCCGAAACTGATGCAATAGCCGTCGGCGCAGGCGTCGGGCAGCGGCAGGCGCATGGCGTCGGCGACACCCCAGGTCATCTCCGGCTCGCCGCCCTTCTCGATGCCGGCGGCGATCATCTCGGCATTGTAGTCGAGGACGTGGACGGTCCCGTCCGGGCCGCCGCGGCGCAGCTGGGCGGCGCGCATCATCTTCGAGAACCGCCGGGCCATGTCGCCGGTGCCGCCGGCCAGGTCGAGGATGACCTCGCCGGGCTGGGGGTTCAGGCGGGCGGCGACGGCGTCCTTCCACAGGCGGTGGACGCCGGCGCTCATCAGGTCGTTCATCAGGTCGTACTTGCCGGCGACCTTGTCGAAGACACCGCGCACCAGACCCGCCTTCTCGGCCGGGTCGACATCGCGGAAACCAAAGCTGGCGCGCTGTTCGCTCATGTCGATGTCCATAGACCGCGAGACTTCCCCGCGCTAGCCAAGCCCATGCCTGAACTTCCCGAAGTCGAAACGGTTCGCAGGGGTCTCGCGCCCACGCTCGAGGGCCACCGGCTGGTCCGCGTGCAGCAGCTGCGCCCCGACCTGCGCTTTCCGTTTCCGGACGGCTTCGTCCAGCGGCTGACCGGCGCGACCATCACCAGGCTGGACCGCCGGGCCAAGTACCTGCTCGGCCACCTTGACCGGGGCGACAGTCTGGTCATGCACCTGGGGATGACCGGCCGCTTCGAGATCGATGGCCTGGTCCCCGGCGAGTTCGACCGCGCCGCCGATCCCGACCCCAAGCACGCCCACGTCATCTTCGAAACCGAAGCCGGCGGCATGGTGACCTACTACGACCCCCGCCGGTTCGGCTTCATGGGCCTGGTCCCCACCGCCGAACTCGAGACCCACCCCTGGTTCGCCGGCATGGGCCCCGAGCCGCTCGGTCCCGCCTTCACCGCCGACACCCTGATCAAGGCCTTCGCCGGCCGCAGGCAGGGGCCCAAGACCCTGTTGCTCGACCAGCGGGTCGTGGCGGGCCTCGGCAACATCTATGTGTCCGAGGCCCTGCACCGGGTGGGCATCTCGCCGCTCAAGCCGGCCGGGTCGATTTCGAAGAAGCGCATCCCGCCGCTGGTCGCCGCCATCAGGGATGTGCTGGCCGAGGCCGTCGAGGTCGGCGGCTCGACCTTGCGCGACTTCGCCGCCGCCGACGGGGCGCTGGGCTATTTCCAGCACCGCTTCCGGGTCTACGACCGCGAGGGTCAGCCCTGCCCGACCCCGGGCTGCGGCGGAACCATCGCGCGGGTCGTGCAGGCCGGGCGGTCGACCTTCTACTGCCCGAAGTGCCAGAAGTAGGGGCTAGAGCCCGAAATCGTACCCGAAGTCGGACTTCAGGTGCTCGCGCAGGATCGGCTTGAGGATGGCGTCGGCCTGCGGCGTCCAGACCGTGTCGCCGACGCCGTCGGGGCGCACGCCCTTGCCGGTGGCGTCGGGGTTGTGGAAGGCCAGCATGTTTTCCTTGGCCCCGGCGATGACGCCCTTCTCGATGGCCTCGGCCGGCAGGATCACGCCCAGGTGCCGCGCCAGCCGGTCCAGCTCGCCGGCCGTGTCGCGCCGGAAGTCCTCATACTTGAGGACGAGGGTCTCGGCCGGGTAGCGCCGCTGCACCGAGCCCCAGCGGTTCATGAAGCGGATGTACCACCAGACATCGACGACATATTTCTTGTCCCAGGGGTCGCCGGCCACATAGGTCTCGAAGGGGACGTCGTACTTTTCCTTCCACTTCTCGTAGTTGGAAATCAGCACGTCGCGCATGTCGCGGACCACGACGCCATACCTGGGCAGCGGCGCGATGGCCCGCAGCCAGGGCCACTCCACCGCATAGGCCGGGATCGAATGGCTGGAGGCGATGCGCGGCACGCCGGGCAGGTTCAGCCTGTGCTTGGGGTTGCCGATGACGGCGTTGGAGTCGTTGTTGTTGTAGAATCTCGGCCCCTCGACCCCGTAGTGGTGGGCCATGGCCCAGCTCAGCATCCACTTGATCCAGTGGGTGCCCGAATGCTGGCCGGTGACCAGATAGCCGTCCCAGTTGCGGTGCTTGATCAGGGACCAGTTGGTCAGGTCGCGGTTGAAGCTGTGCAGGGCGTGGGCGGTGTTCATCGGAGTCTTCAGCGATTTGGGGGTCTTGAGCGGCGCGGCCAAAGGATTAAGAACCGCGTATGACCTACCAGACCCTTCTCGTCGAGACGCCGCACGACGGCGTCCTGCTCGTCCGCCTCAACCGCCCCGAGGCGCTGAACGCCCTGAACAGTGAGTTGCTGGCCGAACTGGGCCAGGTTCTGGGCGCCGCCGAGGGCGACGCGGGCGTGCGCTGCCTGGTGCTGACGGGCTCGGAAAAGGCCTTCGCGGCCGGGGCCGACATCAAGGAGATGTCGGACAAGACCTATGCCGAGATGTTCAAGCTCGACTTCTTCACGGCGGCGGCGCGGCGCATCGAGACCTTCCGCAAGCCCATTATCGCCGCCGTGAGCGGCTACGCTTTGGGCGGCGGCTGCGAGCTGGCCATGATGTGCAGCTTCATCATCGCCTCTGAGACGGCGAAATTCGGCCAGCCCGAGATCAACCTCGGCGTCGCCCCCGGCATCGGCGGCACCCAGCGGCTGACGCGCTTCGTCGGCAAGTCCAAGGCCATGGACATGATCCTGACCGCCCGGATGATGGACGCCGCCGAGGCCGAGCGCTCGGGCCTGGTGTCGCGCGTCGTGCCGGCCGACAAGCTGCTGGACGAGGCCCTGGCGGCGGCGGTGAAGATCGCCGGCCAGTCGCCGCTGGCCGTGGCGATGAACAAGGAACTGGTCGAGGCCGCCTATGAGACGACCCTGACCACCGGCGTGGCGCTGGAGCGCCGCCTGTTCCACAGCCTGTTCGCCTTCGAGGACCAGAAGGAAGGCATGGCCGCCTTCGTCGAGAAGCGCAAACCCAACTTCACCGGCAAGTAGTCAGGTCGAGGTCCGCGCCGCCCGCCCGGGCGGGTCGACGAACCGGTCGGCCTCCGGCGCCGCCAGCCATTTGGCGAACGTGCGGGCCTGGTGCTCCTCCCGGAAGTCGCCGCGGGTGACGACCAGGTGGACCGGGCCGCCGTCGATGTCGCGCGTCCAGCGGTCCCCTAGCCGCGCCAGGCTGAGGCGCTGGATGCGGTTGGCCTGTTTCGGTTCGCGGGTGGCGATCAGGCCGCCGCGCAGGGCTTCCATCTTGCGGCCGAGGTCGACCGGGGAGATGTCGGACTGGATCACCGCCGGCGCCCGGCGGCCCGGCCAGGCGGCGAAGGCCCGGTCCAGCGCCTCGCCCAGGTCGGGATCGCAGACGATCTGCAGCGTCCGCGCCGGCAGCAGGTCGCAGCCCGCGAGGGGGGCGGCGGCGGGAACGGCGAGGGCGGCGAGGAGCAGGGCGCGGCGATGCATGGCCCGAGCTTAACGGCGGCGCGGCGGCTGGGAACAGGGAATCCGCATTGACCACCCCGGTCCCTTCCCGTATATCGCCGCGCTTCCGATTACACGGCAGCCGGGCCCGATGTCCGACTGCCTGTCCGTATCCAAGGTTTTAGAGAGCACCATGGCCAATAATCCCGGCGCCAAGAAAGCGATCCGCAAGATCGAACGCCGCACCGAAGTCAACAAGGCGCGCCGTTCGCGCGTCCGCACCTTCCTGCGCAAGTTCGAAGAGGCCGTGACCTCGGGCGACGTCGAAGCCGCCAAGGGCGCCTTCGTCGAAGCGCAGTCGGAACTGATGCGCGCCGTGACCAAGGGCGTCGTCCACAAGAACACCGGCTCGCGCAAGGTCTCGCGCCTGCACGCCCAGCTGAAGAAGTTGTCGGCGGCCTAATACCGCCAGCCGACAGATAGAGCGACCCGATCCCGGGATTCCGCTAAGCTGTTGAATTCATGAAACTACACGAGCCGCTCGGGATCGATTCCCGGGCGGCTTTTGTGCGCCTGCCGATCACAACCCCGCGACGCATTAACTCAGTGCCCGGAAGTAGAATTAACGTTTTCCCTTGCCACGCGAGGGGCTCTCGCGAGTCAACAGAAATATCCGCATCCGGCGCCAAATTTCCGGTTTGACCCCCCCGATCCGGGGGCTCTAAGGTTCGCCTCTCAGCGCTTTTTCACCCCGGTTTTTTTCGGGCTCACGTGCGGGACGACGGATAGAGTCTATCCGGCGACCGGGGAAGAATTGTCGCTGGAAAACCGGGACTGACGTCGTGGGGGCGGACGTCTCGGATCCCGGGGTTAAACAAGAAATATGACGGTGGGCTATGATGAATTCGGGTGGACAGCGCATGACCTCTTCGGCGCCGGCGGTTTCGGTGTGGGGCAAGGCCTGTCTTGCGTTGCGTCGGGAGCTGGGCGAGGCCGACTTCGGCTCGTGGCTGGCCCAGGCGGCTCTGCGCGAGGGGCCTGACGGCGCCCCCGTGCTCGTCACCCCGACGGGTGTGGCCCGCGACTGGATCCGCCGCAACGCCTGGCGCCGCATCTCCGAGCTGTGGGCCCAGAACGACCCCGACGGTCGCCGCCTGGACCTCAAGTCCAGGATGGAGTTCGAAACCGCCGGCGGCGCCCCCGCATCCTCACATGCGCAGGTCATCGAGACGGCCGAGCCGGTCTCCAGCGACGTGCCGCAGGTCTCGCCCCCGACCGCCGGTCCGGCCGCCCGCCCGGCCCGCAATTCGGGGCTGCAGGAGCGCTTCAACTTCGACACCTTCGTGCCGGGCCCGGCCAACGAGTTCGCCCATGCGGTCGCCAAGCGCGTCGCCAGCTGGGCCGACGGCCACTTCAACCCGGTGGTCTTCCACGGCCCCTACGGCTTCGGGAAGACCCACCTGCTCAACGCCATGGCCTGGGAGGCCATGCGCAACGCCCCCGACAAGAAGGTCATCTACCTGACCGCCGAGCGGTTCCTGTCGACCTTCGTGCGGGCGGTGATGGATCGCCAGACGGCGGCCTTCAAGGAAGAGCTGAGGGCGGCAGACCTGCTGCTGATCGACGACGTCCACTTCATCGGCGGCAAGCAGTCGAGCCAGGAAGAGCTGTTCCACACCCTGACCGCCCTGATGGAGGACGGCCGCCGGGTGGTGTTCTCGGCCGACCGTCCGCCGGCCGCCCTGACCGAGGTCGACGCCCGCCTGCGCAGCCATCTGTCGGCCGGCCTGGTCTGCGGCCTGGAGCCGGCCGACCGCGCCCTTCGCCTCGGCATCCTCGAGCGCAAGCTGGACACGCTGGGCCGTCAGGCTGGGTTCGCGGCCTCGGCCCGTCCCGAAGTGCTGCAGTTCCTCGCCGACCGCTTCACCGACAGCGTGCGGGAGCTGGAAGGCGCCTTGAACACCCTGCTGGCCCGGGCCGGCGAGGAGATCCGCACCGTCAGCCTCGACGAGGCCCAGAACATCCTGCGGCCGCACCTGCGCGGGGCCGAGAAGCGGGTGACGGTCGACGACATCCAGAAGGCCGTGGCCGAGCATTACAGCCTGCGTCAGGCGGATCTGCTGAGCGAGCGCCGCAACCGGGCCATCGCCCGGCCGCGCCAGGCGGCGATGTGGCTGGCCAAGCAGCTGACCACCCGCAGCCTGCCTGATATCGGCCGACGCTTCGGCGGCCGCGACCACACGACGGTGATCCACGCCGTGCGCCGCATCGAGGAACTGAAGAAGGACGACCCGGTGCTGACGCGGGATCTGGAAACCCTGACGCGCAAGCTGCGGGGCTAGGGCGCGGCAACTCTCCGCCCCTGGGGCGGAGGACAGGTTTGGAGCGTGAGCGACAAACCAGGAGGCGGGACTTCCACCGGCGGCGCTGAGGTGCGACCGCCGCCGCCGACGCGTAAGGGAACGCGCCAATCCCCCACCAGACTTGCCCCCCTCCTGCTCTGTCGCTCACGCTCCAGAGCGGTCCCCCCCCCGCTCGCGGGGGGAGAATTTAGTTTCCGCGTCTCGTCCCGAGCGCCCGGCTAGAACCGCTTCCCCGCCACCCCGTACTGCGCGAAATAGGCCAGCATGCGGGTCCAGCCGTCCTTGGCCGACGCCTCGTCGTAGGTCGCCCGGTAGTCGGCGTGGAAGCCGTGCTGGGCGTTGGGGTAGACGATGATGTCGGACCCCGTCTTCTTGGTCCGCACCAGGACCTCGCGCATGGCGTCGATGTCCTTGGCCGGGATGCCCTGGTCCTTGCCGGCGTAGAGGCCGAGCACCGGGCATTTCAGCACCCCCGCCTTTTCCAGCGGCCATTCCCGCTCCGGCTCGCCGAGGAACTGTCCGGCCGCCGGGCGGCTGAGGCGGCCGTACCAGGCGACCCCGCACTTGAAGTCGCGGGTCCGCTCGCAGGCCAGCCAGACCACGGCCCCGCCCCAGCAGAAGCCGGTGATGGCCTTGCGCTCGGGATCGACGAACTTCTGGGCGTTCAGCCAGGCGACGGTGGCCTCGACATCCCGCTGCGTCTCCTGATCGGTGGTGTCGCCGACGATCTTGCGGATCTGGCCGAAATCGGTGAGCGGGGCCGGGTCGCCGTGGCGGACGAAGAAGTCCGGGGCGATGGCCACGTAGCCGAGCTTGGCCAGCCGCCGGCAGGTGTCGCGGATGTACTCGTGGACCCCGAACACCTCGGAAATCACCAGCACGGTCGGGAACCTCCCGCGGGCGTCCGGCCGGGCGATGTAGGCCGGGATGGCGCGGTCGAAACTGGGGATCATCACCACGCCGGCGGTCAGCTTGTTTTCGTCCGTGGTGATGGGGGCGGCCTCGGCCGACAGGGCGGCGGCGGCGTAGCCGGCGAAGAAAACCCCGCCCAGCAGGCGGCGCGAAATGTTGAGATCGCCCGGTTCGGTGCCCTCGGGACGCGTGAGGATCTGCATTGGCGGCCTCCCAGCCTTGTACTTGTCCCCTACCGTAACGCGCCAGAATGTCGCGGGGCAAAGGGATTCAGGCGGCGGGGGCGGCCCGTCTCAATGTCAGGTTCAGCCGGCCGCCGCCGGGGATCAGGCCGGAGCTGCCCGGGATGATCCGGTCCACCCCGTGGAAGGCCAGCCTGGCCTCGCCGCCGAGCAGGCAGACATCCCCCGAGGCCAGCCGCACCGAGGCCGTCCGGCCGCCCCGCGTCGTGCCGCCGACGCGGAACACCGCCGTATCGCCCAGCGACACCGACAGCACCGGAAACCGCATGTCGGCCTCGTCGCGGTCCTGGTGCAGGCCCATCTTCGCGGCCCCCCGGTAGAGGTTGACCAGGCAGGCGTCGGGCGGAACGTCCGGATCGGCGTGGCGGGCCCAGAGATCGAGCAGCACCGGCGGGATCGGCGGCCATGGTTTGCCGCTCCGGGGGTGGGTGGCCTGATAGCGATAGCCGGCCGCGTCGGAGACCCAGCCGAGCGGCCCCAGATTGCTCATCGCGACGCTCATCGCCTTGCCGCCGGGGGTCACATAATGGGCCGCCGGAACACCTTCGAGCGCCTGCAACACCGCCTCCGCCAACGCCTTCTGCGCCGCAGCATCCAGCGCGGTCGGAAGCAGTTGAAAACCTGAGGGAACCGTCATGGCTGGACTTCTAACGCGGGGCCGGGCAAAGCCCCACGGCAAATGGGGTTTTGCCCTTGCGGGAGACTGTGTGCTCCCCATATGGCGACTCGACGCGTTCAGTTTACCCGAGCGGAAACTCAGCGCTGGTTTCAACCCGGCCGACCGGCCATTTTTGTTAGAGGGGACGGAACAGGAAGCTGCTTCGGGTGCTGGAATTCCAGGCCCACGGGTTCCGTCCGCCATAGAGGAGCGAAAGACCGCAAGATGAGCAAGATCATCGGCATTGACCTCGGCACCACCAACTCGTGCGTCGCCATCATGGAAGGCAACACGCCGAAGGTCATCGAGAACAGTGAAGGCGCGCGCACCACGCCGTCGATCGTCGCGTACCAGGAGGACGGCGAGATCCTGGTCGGCGCCTCGGCCAAGCGCCAGGCGGTCACCAACGCGAAGAACACCCTCTACGCGGTCAAGCGCCTGATCGGCCGCAAGTTCGAGGAAAAGGAAGTCCAGAAGGACATCGACCTGATGCCCTACAAGATCGTGCCGGCCGACAACGGCGACGCCTGGGTCGAAGTCCACGGCAAGAAGATTTCGCCGCAGCAGGGC
>JAQGIK010000003.1 GCA_028291265.1 Caulobacter sp.
GGCGGCGGCGGCGGCGCGCAGCACTGGGCCTGCGCCTCGTCGGTGGCCGAACCGATCAGCAGCAGGATGACCCCTGCCGCCAGTCCGAAGATCGTATTGCGCAAACCCATGGGGCCGCTCCCGCCAAATGTCCTTCGCCTCCCATGCAAGAACCGCGCCTGTTTGTGCCATTCCGAAACACAAAACCCGTGGCGCGATCCTTCCCTGCAACCCCCGTGCGGTCGCTATGGACCGTCAGGAGGCAGGGTGGAGCGATGGCCCATCCCAACACGGAACGATTGACGGAGTATTGGCGAGCCCGCGCCGGGGCCTTCGTCGCGCCGCAGCGCGCCGACATCGACCCGATGGATTTCGTCGACATCCTGCCCCAGGTGCTGATTGCCGGCCGCCGCGAGGCCGGCGACCTGCCCTTCCGGCTGGTCGGCGGCCTGATCGCCCAGCTGCACCAGCGCGACCTGCGCGGCGTCAACCTCTTGACCCTGTTCAATCCCGCCGACCGCGCCGCCCTGCGCCTGGCTGTCGAACAGATCCGCCGCCGCCCCGAGCCGCTGCAGATCACCGGCGAGATCCGCTCCGACGCCGTTGGCGGCGCCGTGGGCCTGGAGATGATGCTGGCGCCGTTGATCGGGACCGACGGCCAGATCGACCGCTTCCTGGGCTTCTACCAGCCGATGGGCATGACCGCCCGGCTGATGGGCCGCACGGTCAGCGAACTGAAGCTGCACAGCCTGTCCCGCTCCGGCGAGGACGGCCCCCGCCTGCGGCTGGCCGCCCTGGACGGTCGTCAGATCGCCTGAAGCCTTCCCTTCTCTACCGATCAACCCGACGAAAGTCGGGACCCAGCTGGCAAACCCAGCAGGGGTTCTGCTCTGATCAGCGCCAGCCTGTGATGGCCCGTGGCCGCTGGGCCCCGACTTTCGTCCGGGTGAGCGGAAATCGGGGACTAGGCGGAAGCCTCGTTCAACCGGGTCATCTGCGCGTCCGACAGGGTCAGACGCGCCGCGCCCATCAGTTCCTCGAGCTGCTCGACACTGGTCGCGCTGGCGATCGGCGCGGTCAGGCCCGGCCGGGCCATGATCCAGGCCAGCGACACCTGCGCCTGCGTCGCTCCGGTCTCGGCGGCCACGGCGTCGAGAGCGGCCAGCACGCGCGGACCCTTGTCGCTCTCCAGATGCTTCTTCATGCCGCCGCCGCGCGGGCTTTTGCCGTAGTCGTCGGGGGTGCGGTACTTGCCGGTCAGGAAGCCGCTGGCCAGGCCGTAGTAGCTGATGACCCCAACCTCGCGCGCAATGCAGAGGTCGAGCAGTGGCCCCTCGATGCCCCGGTCCATCAGGTTGTAGGCCGGCTGCAGGCTGTCGTACCGCGCCGCGCCCTTGTGGGCCGAGACGTCCAGCGCCGAGCCCAGACGGCCCGCGTCGAAGTTCGAGGCCCCCAGCGCCCGCACCTTGCCGGCCTTGAGCAGCTTGTCGAACGCCTCGGCCGTCTCGTCCTGCGGGGTCTCCGCATCGTCGCGGTGCGACTGGTAGAGGTCGATGTAGTCGGTCTGCAGCCGGCGCAGGCTGTCCTCGCAGGCCTCGACGATGTTCTTGGCCGACAGCCCCGGCCGCGCCGGCCACATGCCGACCTTGGTGGCGATGGTGACGTCGTCCCGCTTGCCGCGCTTCTTCAGCCACGTCCCCAGCACCGTCTCGCTCTCGCCGCCGGTGTGGCCCGGAACCCAGGCCGAATAGACGTCGGCGCTGTCGATGCAGTCGAAGCCGCCGGCCACGAAGGCGTCCAGCACCTTGTGCGAGGTCGCCTCGTCGGCCGTCCAGCCGAAGACGTTGCCGCCCAGCACCAGCGGGGCGATGGACAGGCCGGACCGGCCGAGGGGGCGCTTCTGCATGGGTGTCTCCTAAGCGGCCTTGGCCGTCGACGGATCATAGACCGGCGCATCCAGCGGGGCCAAAGCCGACTTGCCGCGGATCATGTCGCTGGCCTTCTCGGCCACCATGATGGTCGGGGCGTTGGTGTTGCCGCCGACCAGGGTCGGCATGACCGAGGCGTCGATGACGCGCAGACCACTGATGGCCTGCACCTTCAATTCGCCGTCGACCACCGCCATGGCGTCGCCCGCCACGCCCATGCGGCAGGTGCCGACCGGGTGGTAGATGGTCTCGCCGGTGCGGCGGATCCAGGCGTCGATGTCGGCGTCGGACTGGACGTCCTTGCCGGGCGAGAACTCGTCGGCGCGATAGGGATCGAGGGCCGCCTGGTGGGCCGCCTCGCGGGCGATCTTGACGCCCTCGCGCATGGCCCGGCGGTCTTCCTCGGCCGCCAGGTAGTTGGCGAAGATGGTCGGATCGTCGAACGGATCGGCCGAGCGCAGGCCCACCGAGCCCCGGCTCTCGGGGCGCAACTGGCAGACGTGGAAGGTGAAGCCGTCCTTCTCGATGACCACCTTGCCGTGGTCCTGCATGATGGCCAGCACCGTGTGGATCTGCAGGTCGGGGCGGTCGAGGTCCGGCCGCGAGCGCAGGAAGGCCCCCGATTCCAGGAAGTTCTGCCGGCCCGGCCCCTTGTTGAACAGCATGTAGTTGAGGCCGGTCATCAGCTGCTTGATGCCCTTGTTGTAGCTGTAGGCCGTCTCGACCCCCTGGGTCAGCCAGCTCAAGGTCACGTCGAGGTGGTCCTGCAGGTTGGCGCCGACGCCTTTGGACTCGGCGACCGTCTTGATGCCCTGCTTGGCCAGATCGTCCGGCGCGCCGATGCCCGACAGCTGCAGGATATGCGGCGACTGCACCGCCCCGGCCGACAGCAGCACCTCGGCGTCGGCATAGGCGATGTTCCGCTCACCGCCCCTGACGGCGTATTCGACGCCGACCGCCCGGCCGTTCTCGACGACGATCCGGGTCGTGCGGGCGTCGGTCAGGCAGGTCAGGTTCGGCCGCTTCAGGGCCGGGTAGAGATAGGCCTTGGCGGCGCTCCAGCGGCTGCCGTCCTTGATGGTCATCTGATACGGACCCCAGCCTTCCTGCTGGAAGCCGTTGAAGTCCTTGGTCACCGGATGGCCGGCCTGGCGGCCCGCCTCGATGGCGGCCGAATAGATCGGGTTGCGCGAACTGGCCTTGGAGACATGCAGCGGCCCTTCGCCGCCGTGCCATTCGTCGCCGCCGCCCTCGAGGCTCTCGGCCCGTTTGAAGTAGGGCAGCACGTCGGCGTAGCCCCAGCCGCCCAGACCCATCTGGCGCCACTGGTCGTAGTCGCGGGCGTGGCCGCGGATGTAGATCATGCCGTTGATCGACGACGAGCCGCCCCAGCCCTTGCCGCGCGGCCACCAGAGCTTGCGGTTGTTGAGGTGCGGCTCTTCCTCGGTCCAGAAGCCCCAGTTGTAGTCGCCCTTGTCCTTGATCAGGGCGCCGACCCCGGCCGGCATCTTGACCAGGATGGAGGTGTCCTTGCCGCCCGCCTCGAGCAGCAGCACCTTGACGTTGGCGTCCTCGGTCAGGCGACCGGCCAGCACACAACCGGCCGAGCCGGCGCCGATGATGATGTAGTCGTAACGGTCGGCCATCTGGCGCCTCTCCCGGTAGATTATCGTTGTTCAGGCGACAGTGACGCCGGCGTCAGCTTTGAGCAAGAGGCGCCCCAGCGTCATCCTTTGGTTCAGTTGACGGAAGGCGCCGGGGCAGGCCTCCTTGCCGCCGAAAGGAGGGCCGATGACTGACGAAACCTTCACCGTGGCGCCGGGCGCCGGGTTCGGCCGCTTCGACCAGACCTTCCCGACCTTGACGTCGGGCGAGATCGAGCGAATGCGGCGGTTCGGCGAGGTCCGCCGCTTCGCCGCCGACGAGGTGCTGTTCCGCTCCGGCGAGCGCTCGCCGGGGATGTTCGTCGTCCTGGGCGGCTGTGTCGCCGTCACTCAGCGCGATGGCATGGGCCACCGCACCCCCATCGTCGAACAGGGCCCGGGCCAGTTCCTGGCCGAGGTCAGCCAGCTGGGCGGCAGCGCGGCTTTGGTCGATGCGGTCGCCGAAACGGAGACCGAGGCCCTGGTAATCCCGACCGCCGCCCTGCGCAACCTGCTGGTCGCCGAGGCCGAGCTGGGCGAGCGGATCACCCGCGCCCTGATCCTGCGCCGGGTGGCGCTGATCGAGGCGGCGGCCAGCGGGGCGGTGTTGATCGGCCACGCCGGTCAGCGGGACGTCGTGCGCCTGCAGGGCTTTTTGACCCGCAACGGCCAGCCGCACCACCTGATCGACCCGCGCGACGACGCCGAAGCCGCCGAGCTGATGGCCCGGCTGGGCCTGACCGAGGCCGACCTGCCGCTGGCCGCCTGTCCCAACGGCGAGGTCCTGCGCAATCCGACCGAGCAGGCCATCGCCGAGGCCATCGGCATGAACACCCGGCCCGACGTCAGCCGCACCTACGACGTCGCCGTGGTCGGGGCCGGGCCGGCCGGCCTGGCCACCGCCGTCTACGCCGCTTCCGAGGGCCTCAGCGTCGCCGTCATCGACCGCCGCGCCCACGGCGGCCAGGCCGGGGCCAGCGCCCGCATCGAGAACTATTTCGGCTTCCCGACCGGCATCTCCGGCCTGGCCCTGACCAGCCGGGGCGTGCTGCAGGCCCAGAAGTTCGGGGCCGAACTGCTGATCCCGGCCTGCGTCGTCGACCTCGACTGCACCCGAGACGACGGCCTGCGATCCCTGTCCCTGGAGGACGGCTTCAACCTCACCGCCCGCACCATCGTCGTCGCCAGCGGGGCCACCTATCGCCGGCTGCAGCTCTCCAACCTCGCCGACTTCGAGGGCCGGGGCGTCTGGTACTGGGCCTCGCCGCTCGAGGCCCAGATGTGCGCCGGGACCGAGGCCATCGTGGTCGGCGGCGGCAACTCGGCCGGCCAGGCGGCGGTCTACCTGTCGGGCCACGCCAGCAAGGTGCGGGTGATGGTGCGCGGGCCGGGCCTGAAGGAGACCATGTCCCGTTACCTGATCGACCGCATCACCTCGACTGCCAACATCGAGCTGATGCCTCACACCGAAATCACCGGCATGGAAGCCGCGCCCGACGGCGCCCTGGCCCGGGTCGCCTGGACCAACCGCCAAAGCGGCGAGGCCGGCGGCGGCGACATCGCCAACGTCTTCCTGTTCGTCGGCGCCGATCCGGCCACCCATTGGTTGGCCAACTGCGGCGTGGTCCGAGACCCCGCCGGCTTCGTCACCACCGGCGGGCCGGAGCGGGCGGCGCTGGAGTCCTCGGTCACCGGCGTCTTCGCGGTCGGCGACGCCCGCTCCGGCTCGGTCAAGCGGGTCGGCGGGGCCATCGGCGAAGGGGCCCAGGTGGTCGCCGCCATCCATCAGTATCTGGCCGCCCGGGAGGAGGTTGCATCATGAGCTGCCGTCACGTCGAAAGCGTCGCCGTCGTCCATCCCAGCGCCAAGGGGTGCGAGGACTGCCTGAAGACCGGCGCCATGTGGGTCCACCTGCGCCTGTGCCGGACCTGCGGCCACGTCGGCTGCTGCGACGACAGCCCCAACACCCACGCCACCAAGCACTTCCACGCGACAAAGCACCCGATCATCGAGGGCTACGACCCGCCCGAGGGGTGGGGCTGGTGTTACCTAGACGAGGAGTTCGTCGAACTTCCGGACCAGACGCCGCAGGACGGACCGATCCCGAGGTTCATCTGACGGTTGATTCCGGCCGCCATGGCCGCCATACCGCCGGCCACGCCCTGCAGGCAGGGCCCATTCGAACCGGAAAGGGCGTTTCCATGGCCCAGGACAACGACGAGACCATCGACCGCCTGTTCAACGCCGGCGACGACGCCTGGGAAGACGGCGACGAGGTCAAGGCCTTCGGCCTGTTCAAGCAGGCCGCCGAGCTGGGCGACATCGCCGCCATGCTGAACGTCGGCTACTTCCTCGACGAGGGCCTGGGCGTGCGGGTCGACAAGGCGGCCGCCATGGACTGGTACCGCAAGGCTTATGACCTGGGCGACGCCAGCGCCGCCAACAACATCGCCATCCTCTGCCGCGAAAAGAACGACCTGCCCGGCGCCGCCGACTGGTTCGCCAAGGCGGCCGACCTCGGCGACGGCGACGCGCTGGTCGAACTGGCCAAGATCAACGTCGAGGGCCAGGGCGTGCCGGCCGACGAGGCCAAGGCGCGGGCGTATCTGGAACAGGCGCTGGCCCTGCCGGTCGACAACGGCGACGACGACGGCAGCATCGATGTCGACCAGCCCTTCATCAGCCTGGCCGGGCATGAGGAAGCGGTGGAGATGCTGGCGGGGCTCACCCGCTAGCCCCCCTAGAGTTTGGCGGAAAGCAACAGCCGCCCCGGTCCCAACCGGTCCAGCACCTTCGGCAGGTCCGCATCCGAAAACGCGAAGCAGCCCTCGCTGCGGCCGATGCGGCCGGCTGTAGCGGCCATCGCGCCGCTGACGTACCAGCCGCTGTGGACGACGATGGCGCGGTCGCGGGCGTTGCTGTTGCCGGCGTCGAGGCCGTCCAGCCGCATCGAGCGGCCGTGCTTGCCGCTGTAGGTCTCGGCCGTGCGGAAGGCGCCCTCCGAACTGGCGTTCGACCCGAAGGCGTTCGAGAAGGCCTTCACCCAGCCACTGTTGCCCGGATCGGAACCCCGGCCGTGGGCGACCAGCAGGCTGGAGACCGTGCCGCCGGCCATGTCCAGCAGGTGGAAGCGCGGCGCCTTGCTGGCCGTGGCGTAGTTGGCGACCGCGACGAGGTCGTGGTGCGGAATGGCCGTCCCCAGCCGCTGCAGTTCGGCGCGGGCGCGGGCCAGCAACCGGGCGCTGTCAGGACCGGGCGCTTCGGCGAAGGCCGGGGCCGCGATCGAGAGGGCCGCCCCGGCGCTGGCCGAGGCGAGGAAGGAACGACGTGTAAGCAAGCTGACGATGACCCGACGCGACTGACGAGGCCGGCCTTCTAGCCTCGAATTGGGTCGGCGCCGCTGTGGCATTCGCCCGCTGTGCGAAAGCGCGCACCCTAACTTTCGGAGAATCCTTGACTTTCCGATGCTGCACCGCGATATAGCCGGTCTGCGCAGCTTATCTGCGCCTTCGGCCGCGCCCGGCCGCGTGAGGAGCGTTCATTCGCTTCGCCCAGGCGCGAGACTGAACTTCCCCATAAGGACGCCATACGCGGGGCGTTTTCCAACGACCCCCGCGATCCACCGCGCCGGCCAATGAGCCCGCGCGGATACGGTCGCAATTTGAAAGACCAACGGCTTTGACCGATTTCGCTTCTTTGGGCCTTTGCAAGCCCATCCTCTCGGCCCTTCTGGCCGAGGGCTATACCTCCCCTACCCCGATCCAGAGCCAGGCCATCCCGCTTGTCCTCGAAGGTCGGGACATCCTGGGCATCGCCCAGACGGGCACCGGCAAGACCGCCGCCTTCGCCCTGCCGATCCTCCAGACCCTGGCCGAGAACCGCAAGCCGGCGCCGCGCCGCGGCTGCCGCTGCCTGGTGCTCTCCCCGACTCGCGAACTGGCCACCCAGATCGCCGAGAGCTTCCGCACCTACGGCAAGAACATGGGCCTGACCGTCGCCGTCGTCTTCGGCGGCGTGAAGTACGGACCCCAGGTCCGCGCCCTGGCCGCCGGCGTCGACATCCTGGTCGCCACCCCCGGCCGGCTGATCGACCACATCAACGAAAAGGTCGCCAACCTGTCGGAGACCGAGGTCTTCGTGCTCGACGAGGCCGACCAGATGCTCGACATGGGTTTCGTGGTGCCGATCCGTCGCATCGCCAAGACCCTGCCGCAAGCGCGCCAGAACCTGTTCTTCTCGGCCACCATGCCGACCGAGATCGGCAAGCAGGCCGGTGAACTGCTGAAGAACCCGGCCAAGGTGTCGGTCACCCCCTCGGCGACCACCGTCGAGAAGATCGACCAGAAGATCCTGTTCATCGAGTCGGGCCGCAAGCGCGCCCTGCTGGCCGAACTGATGGACGACGGCTCGATGAAGCGCGTCCTGATCTTCACCCGCACCAAGCGCGGCGCCGACCGCGTGGCCAAGCAGCTGGGCACCATCGGTGTCGAGGCCGCCGCCATCCACGGCGACAAGAGCCAGGGCCAGCGCGAACGTTCGCTGGCGCAGTTCAAGGCCGGTGAAGTCCGCGCCCTGGTCGCCACCGACATCGCCGCCCGCGGCATCGACGTCGACGGCGTCAGCCACGTCATCCAGTACGAACTGCCCAACGTGCCGGAAGCCTATGTCCACCGGATCGGGCGCACCGCCCGGGCCGGCGCCAACGGCTCGGCCATCAGCCTGGTGGCCGACGACGAGCGCAACCTGTTGAAGGATATCCAGAAGGTCACCCGTCAGACCATCCCCTGCTGGGACCGTCGCAACGACCGCACCCTCGGCTCGTCGGAAGCGGCCTTCAAGGCCGCCCAGCCGCCGGAAGGTCCGCGCGAGCGCGATCCCCGCGACACCCGCGGCCGCAGCCCGGCCGCCAAGCGCAACGAACACTCGGCCGGCAAGCACTTCGCCAACGCCCCGCGGGCTCATCGCCCGGGCGGCTATGACCCGATGGTCGAGGGCGCCACGGCGGCTCCGCCCGCCGGCAATACCGCCGAGAAGCCGAAGAAGCGTCGCCGCTTCCGTCCGGGTGGCGGTCGTGGGCCGAACACCACGGCCCGCGCCGGCGCATAAGCCATAGTTCCTCCCCCATCGGGGGAGGGGGACCATGCGAAGCATGGTGGAGGGGGTCCTCCACACCGGCGGCGGCTGAACCAGTTTCAGCCGCCGCTGTCGTTGGCGATGACCCCCTCCGTCAGCGGCTTCGCCGCTGCCACCCCCCCCGAGAGGGGGAGGAACAGCCTTCAGAAAAACTCTGCTGACTTAATTCCTATAAATTGAATAGGTTTTAAACAGCGGCGTCTGTCCTCCCCTGGCGTCGTGGCTGAGCGGGGCGCGGACCGGTGCTGAGGCCGGTTCGCGCCCTTGCCGGCCGGGGCCTGTCCGAGGAGCCCGAAGCCATGAACGCCATCGCCCATCACAGCCTGTTCGAGACCGAGGTCGTCGAGGGCCTGACCTTCAGTCCCGCCGGCGCCGTGCTGGGAGCCGAGGTCAGCGGCGTCGACCTGAGCCAGGACCTCGAGCCGGGCGAGGTGGCGGCGATCCGGGGCGCGCTGAACCGCTACAAGGTGCTGGTCTTCCGGGGCCAGGACATCAGCCACGACGCCCATGTCCGCTTCGGCCGCCACTTCGGCGAACTGGAGGGCCATCCGGTCACCAGACATGTGCCCGGCCATCCGGAAATCCTGCACATCGAGGCCGGCGAGGGCCTGAAGCTGACCGACCGCATCCTTCCGATCCTGCGGCCCGGGAACAAATGGCACACCGACGTCACCTTCCGCGACAAGCCGTCGTTCGGCGGCATCCTGAGGGCCCGCACCCTGCCGCCGCTGGGCGGCGACACCCTGTTCGCCGACACCGCCGCCGTCTACGCCGACCTGCCGGAGGACGTGAAGGAGCGGATCGGCCGCCTGCGGGCCGAGCACGACATCCTGCAGAGCTTCGGCTACCGCGTCTCGGCCGAGGACCGCGAGCGGCTGCGCCATGAGTTCCCGCCCCGGGCCCATCCGGTAGTGCGCACCCATCCGGAAACCGGCGAGAAGCACCTGTTCGTCAATCACGTCTTCACCACCCGCATTCTCGGCGTCGAGGAGGATGAGAGCCGCAGCCTGCTGGCCTATCTGCTCGACCGGGTGAAGGCGCCGGAATACCAGTTGCGGGTGAAGTGGACGCCCAACGCCATCGTCTTCTGGGACAACCGGGCCACCCAGCACTACGCCATCCTCGACTACTGGCCGAACGAACGGGTCATGGAGCGCGTCACCGTCGCCGGCACGGACAAACCGTTCTAGGCCCAGCCCAGCATGCGCAGGGCCTGGCCGCGGACGTCGGTCGGCCAACCTTCCGTATTGGCCAGGAAGCCCTCGCGGTCGTCGGCGAACAGGGTGCGGCTGGCCTCCTCGAAGCCGGGGAGGTTGCCGGCCATGTCGCCGACGAAGCGGTAGGCGGCATTGAGGGCGTCCTTGCGGAGGGTGATCGGGTCGCGCCGGGCCGCCTCGACCAGCTTGCGCAGGGCCGCCGAGGGGCCGCCCTGCTGGGCGGCCAGCCATTCCCAGTGCCGGGGCAGCAGACTGACCTCTTTGGCGACGACACCGAGCTTGGGGCGGCCGGCCGTCTTGCGCGGCGGCGGCTCGAGGTCGAGGCCGACCCGCTCGCCGGTGACGTCGTCGAACACCCGGAAGCTGGTGTTGGGATCGCGGGCCAGGGAGGCGCGGGCGACGGCGGCCAGGGCCGCCATCTCGCCCTGGGCCAGGCGGTGATGGCCTTCGAACAGGCTGAAGGTGGGAACGTCGGTCATCCGGTCAGTTTCTCCGCGTTCAGGGCCTCGCGCCATTTGGCGGAGAGATCCTTCAGGGCGTTGGTCAGCTCCCGTTGGGAGCGTTCGGCGTCGGGCAGTTGCTCGACCACCTCGTAGGTGAAGGCGGCCTCGCCGTGCTCGGTCCAGGCCTGTTGCAGGATCCGGTTGGGGTGGCCGCCCAGGCGCAGGGCGAACCACAGGCCGTTCTGGCGATTGTGCAGGTTGGGCGAGACTTCCACCCAGGTCTGGCCGGAGGGCGCGCAACGGACCGCGAAGGCGCCGGCGGCGATCTTGCGTTCCTTGTAGTCGCGGACGAGTTGTTTGCGGTCGGGTTTCATGGCCGGGGATTTAACCCGGCTAAAAACCCCTGTCAATTATACCCGGTGAAAATTATCTGAACACGCAGCTGGTCCCGCCCCAGATGACCTGGACCTTGCCGGCCGGGCCGTCCTTGTCGAGGATGCCGGAGATGTCGCCGGCCGAAAACTCGATGCCGAGGGTGGATTCCTCGACCTTGAGGTCGGCGAAGGCGGCGGTCAGTTGCTGGCGGGTCGAGCCGACGCCGACGCCGTCCATGGTGGTCACCTTGCCGCCGCTGTCGCGGCCGGCGCTCCAGCCGGCGAACTTGCCGTCCAGGAAAAGGGCGTCGAGATCGTTCGACCAGGAGACGAACTCGGTCGGGCCCGCCCCGCATTCGCTGTTCACCGAGCGGTCGGCCGGATTGCCGAGAGCGGAACTGAGCGCGGCGACGGTGTCGGCGGTGGGCGTGCCGAACTTGACCAGCCGGGTCGAACCGCTGTCGGTCACCAGCCGCAGGCCCTCCTGGTCGAGGGCCACGGCCGGCCCGGCGGCGGCCGGAGTCGTAGGCGCCGCCGGCTCGGCCGGGGCGGCGGGCGAAGCGGGAGCCGTCGGGGCCGCGGGCGCGCTGTCCTCGGCGGGCTTGCCACAGGCGGTGACGAGGGCGGCCAGGGCCACGGCGGACAGGAGGCGAAGGGTGGTCATGGACGGACGCTAGCGTTCCGGGCGCGTTCTGGGAAGACGGCGTTATCGAAGCGGCGGGCAGGTGCTAGGGTGACCGGATTGAAGGGGCGGGGTTTCGATGACGGTTCGACGGGTGCTTGTTCGGGCGTTGCTGGCGCTGTTGGTGCTGCTTGTATTGCTGACCGGAGCGGTCGCCTGGCGGATGCTGGCGCCCATTTCGACGCCGGCGTTTCGCGGCGACGACGGCAAGGTCCTGGCGGGCAGCATCGCCGTCGTCGAGCGATGGCCGGTCGGCGGCGTCGAGCAGTCGGTGATCATTCGGGGCCGTGATCGCGCCAACCCGGTGCTGCTCTTCGTGCACGGCGGCCCGGGCAGCAGCGAGACCGGCCCGCTTCGGCGTTTCAACGCCGCGCTCGAGGACCGCTTCGTGGTCGTCTACTGGGACCAGCGCTATGCCGGTCAGAGCTTCGATTCGAAACTGCCCATCCCGGAGCATCTGACGATCGCGCGGTATGTCGATGACCTCGGCATCGTCGTGGACCGCCTGCGGACCCGGTTTGGGCGCGAGAGGGTAGGCTTGCTCGCCCACTCCTGGGGCACGGTCACCGGAATCCTCTATGCCGAGGACCATCCAGACAAGCTCTACGCCTATGTCGGCGTCGGCCAGGTCGCCAACGTGCCGGAAAGCGAGAAGCGGTCCTATGCCTGGGTGCTCCGCGAAGCCAGGGCGCGCCATGTGGACAAGGCTGTCGCCGAACTGGAAAGGCTCGGTCCGCCGCCGCGCGCGGGCTCGATCTTCACGCCGCGCGACTGGATCATGACCTTCGGCGGGTCTTTCCATGGCGACATGGACAACACGACGCTGATCCGCGAGAGCCTTGCCCAGCGGGAGATCAACGGGCGCGACCTGGCGGGGTTTTTGTCAGCCGGCAAATATTCCGACGGGATGCTGCACGGCGAGTTCTCACGTTTTGTCGTCGACGACCGGCCGCGCGACTATGCCGTGCCGATCTTCCTGGTGTCAGGTCGCTATGACCAGCAGTCGGAGGCCTCGGTCGCCCGCCGCTTCTACGACCGAGTCACGGCCCCGAAGAAGGCCTTCGTCTGGTTCGAGCAGTCCGCCCACAGCCCGATGTTCGAAGAACCAAAGGCCTTCAACGACTGGGTGGCGGGCGCCGTCGCCCCCCTGGGCGAACGGGCCCGGGCGCGGGCTACCCCGCCAGCTTCATGAGCATCTCGCCCATCTTCTGGTGCAGCAGGTTGATGGCCTTCAGCGGCCGGACCATGACCTTGAAACGGGTGATCAGGCCCGCCTCGTTCCACCAGATCATGTCGACGCCGTTGATGCGGATGCCGTCGATGACGCAGGCGAACTCCAGCACGGCCGAACGCTCGGCCCGCCACTCGCCGAGATATTCGAAGCTGTCGTTGCCCAGCACCTGCAGCGCCGACAGCAGGTACTTCTCGGTGATCGCCTTGCCGGTCTGCGGCGTGTGGACGACGGGGCTTTCGAAGACGCAGTCCTCGGCGATCAGCGCGCTCAGGTCGGCGGGGTCGCGGCTGACGACATAGGCGTGCCAGCCGTGGATCGGGTCGGTCATTTGAGGCGCTTCCACATGTGCAGGTCGTCGGTGTAGCGGCCGTCCGTCTGGAGCAGGGCGCGCGGTTCGAAACCATAGCGCTCGAAGCCGGCGCCTTCATAGAGGGCGACGGCCACGGCGTTGGTCGAGACGACGACCAGCTGGACGATCTCGACGACCTCGCGGGCGTAGTCGAGGCAGGCGGCCATCAGGGCGGCGCCCAGCCCCCTGCCCCGGCCTTCCGGCAGGACAAACATGCTGTAGACGACACCCTTGTGGCGCTCCTTGGCCGGCGCCTTGGGCCCGACGGCGACCATGCCGAGGATCTGGCCGTCGGCCTCGGCGACGAAGACGCCGTCGGCGCGTACCCGATCTTCAAACCAGCTGTCCGGCTTGGCCTCCTCCTCGGCGAGGGTGGAGCCGAAGGTGGATTCGTCGAGCCGCATGGCGGTCAGGCGGATGGCCTGGAAGATAGGGCCTTCGCCGGGCTGGAGGCGGCGGATGGTGGTGCTTGTCATCGCTCTCTCCTCCCCACCGCCGTCATCCTCGGGCTTGTCCCGAGGACCCATGGGCGGGGTGTCGACGATCGGCTGCGTCGTTCGTCGCAGATCGCTACAGCAGTTCGCGGCGGCTGACGAATGGGTCCTCGGGACAAGCCCGAGGAAGACGACGGGGGTGGGTTGGCGGTGAGAGGGGTAGCGACGCCGCTACCCCTTCACCGCCACGTCGATCTCGCTCCCCAGCTCCCGGAACTTGTCGCTCATCTGGCTCATGCCCAGTTCGATCTCGTTCGGCGCCATACCCGAGGCGAACTCCCGCACCTCCTGGCTGATTTTCATCGAGCAGAACTTCGGCCCGCACATCGAGCAGAAGTGGGCCGTCTTGTGGGCCTCCTTCGGCAGGGTCTCGTCGTGGTACTCACGCGCCGTTTCGGGGTCGAGGCCGAGGTTGAACTGGTCTTCCCAGCGGAACTCGAAGCGGGCGCGGCTGAGGGCGTTGTCGCGGATCTGGGCGCCGGGGTGGCCCTTGGCGAGGTCGGCGGCGTGGGCGGCGATCTTGTAGGCGATGACGCCCTGTTTGACGTCCTCGCGGTCCGGCAGGCCCAGGTGCTCTTTCGGGGTGACGTAGCAGAGCATCGCCGTGCCGAACCAGCCGATCATGGCGGCGCCGATGGCGCTGGTGATGTGGTCGTAGCCGGGGGCGATGTCGGTGGTGAGCGGGCCGAGCGTGTAGAACGGGGCCTCGTGGCAGTGCTTGAGCTGCTCCTCCATGTTGGCCTTGATCTTGTGCATGGCCACGTGGCCGGGCCCCTCGATCATCACCTGGCAGCCGTGCTTCCAGGCCACCTTGGTCAGTTCGCCCAGGGTGCGCAGCTCGGCGAACTGGGCCTCGTCGTTGGCGTCGGCGATGGAGCCGGGGCGCAGGCCGTCGCCCAGGCTGAACGAGACGTCGTAGGCCCGCATGATCTCGCAGATGTCCTCGAAATGCTCGTAGAGGAAGCTCTCGCGGTGGTGGGCCAGGCACCACTTGGCCATGATCGAGCCGCCGCGCGAGACGATGCCGGTGACCCGCTTGGCGGTCAGGGGCACGAAGGGCAGGCGGACGCCGGCGTGGATGGTGAAGTAGTCCACCCCCTGCTCGGCCTGTTCGATCAGGGTGTCGCGGAACACCTCCCAGTTGAGGTCCTCGGCGACGCCGTTGACCTTCTCCAGGGCCTGATAGATCGGCACCGTGCCGAGCGGCACCGGGCGGTTGCGGATGATCCAGTCGCGGATGGTGTGGATGTTGCGGCCGGTCGACAGGTCCATGACCGTGTCGGCGCCCCAGCGGGTTGACCAGACCATCTTGTCGACCTCGTCGGCGACCGAGCTGAGCACGGCGCTGTTGCCGATGTTGGCGTTGATCTTGACCAGAAAGTTGCGGCCGATGGCCATCGGCTCCAGTTCGCCGTGGTTGATGTTGGCCGGAATGATGGCGCGGCCGCGGGCGATTTCCTGGCGGACGAACTCGGGGGTGACGAAGTCGGGGATCTCGGCGCCGAAGCTCTCGCCGTCGCGGACGCAAGGGGCGGTCTGCTCGCGGCGCAGGTTCTCGCGGATGGCGACGTATTCCATCTCCGGGGTGATGATGCTCTTGCGGGCGTACTCGAGCTGGGTGACGGCGGCGCCGGCCCTGGCCTTGTAGATCGGGCGGCGGGCCATGAACTGCGGGGCGAGATGCTTGCCGGCGGCGAAGCCGTTGTCCTCGGGCTTCACCTCGCGGGGGTTGGCGACCTCTTCCACGTCGCCGCGCGCGACGACCCAGGCTTCCCGTGGGCGCGGCAGGCCCTGTTCGATGTCGACCACGAAGTTCGGGTCCGTGTAGGGGCCGGACGGATCGTAGAGGGTGACCGGCGGCTCATTGGCGCTGGGGTGGACGGCGACTTCGCGGAAGGGCACGCGGATGTCCGGGAACAGCTCGCCCGAGGCGTAGACCTTGCGGCTGCCGGGACGCTCGCCGGTCGGGATGGCGTCGTTCTGCGGCTTGCCGCCTTTGCCGGGGACGTGGATGTTCATGGTGGACCTCCTCAAAATGTGGAGACCCGGTTCGCGCCAAAGGCGGTTTGACGGCCTGGAACTGGTAGCGGCCGCGTCCCTCTCCCTTCGCCGGCATGACCCGGATCAGGTTCGGCGGGTCAGGGGCGTGACGCCCCAATCTCAGCCGCGTAAGGGCGGCCCCCCGGAGAACGAGGGGGAGACTTAAGCGGATCGGGGGTGAGGTCAAGCGTTGTGACCGTCCGGCAGGCATGGCCTATTGAGGCGGGTTTTGGGGGAACGTGGCGTTGAGGGATTCTCTGTCGTTCGCGGGTGTGGCGGCGCAGACGCGGCGGGTTCTGGCGGCGCGTTGGCCCGGGGTCGCGGCTGTTGCGGTCTTCTGGTGCGTGGCGGAAGCGGCAACACGTGATCTGCCGATCAGGCTGATGGAGCGCGGGCTGATCGACCCCAGCGGGCCGCCCGGATTTCTTTCCCTGCTGTCGGTCGCCCTGGCTGGGACGGTCGGGGCCGCCGTGATGATGTCGGTCGTGGCGCGCACCGGTCGGCCGCGCCGGCCGCCGCTGGAGATCGGGCGCCATGTGGCGGTGGCCTCGGCGACGGTCCTGGCGTCGTTGCTGATTTATGGCTTCGTCGGCATGTGGCTCGGCGATGCGGCTGAAGCGATGGCTCGGTCCGGCGCCGTTCCGGGCCCGCTGGCCTTCGCTCTCAGCCTGCTGTCGGCCATCTATCAGATCGGGCTGTTCGCGCTGCTCGGCATGACCATGCCGGCGGCCGGGGAGCGACCGGCAGCGCCCTGGACGGCGGCGGCAGTCGCCCTGAAGCTCAGCGAGGGGCAGCGGCTGCGGCTGGCGGTGATCGCCATGCTCTGGTCAGCGATCAGTCTGTTTCCGGTGCTGGTGGTGAACCTGGTCGGTCCGAACATGAACTTCGTCTGGCCGTTCCTGGCCGCCTATCGTGTGGCGACGGCCTTCGGCATCGGGGTGTTGTATCTGGAACTGCGCCGGCTGCGGACCGGCGGATCGCCGGAAGCGACGGCGGAGACCTTCGCTTGACCTATCCCGGCGCCCTCCGGCCGACGCTGCGCATCTATGGCCGGGTGCTGAAGGCGCATTGGCCGGCGCTGCTGGCGCTGACGTTCGCCTACCCGCTGGTGAACTGGGGAGCGGGCCTGGCCTGGAAGGCGCTGCCGGTGGCGAGCGGCTGGCTGGAGATCGGGCTGAACGGCGCCCAGATCCTGGCCTGGGCCATGGCCTGGGGCCTGATGGGCGCGGTGCTGACGCAGCTGACCCTGGCGACGACCGACCGCCGACCAGCCGATCCGGGCGCGCTGCTGAGAGCCTGCGCCAGCGCCCTGCCGGTGATCGCCGTGATGGTGCTAATCACCGATGTGACGTCCCTGCCGCTCAGCCTGTGGCGCACGCATCTGGCGGCCTCGGGGCAGATGGCCGGACAGGCGGCGCTGCTCAGCATTCTGACGCTGCCGTTCGCCGTCCTCGACGCCGTGGCCTTCTGGCTGCTGGCCCTGGCGGTCTCGGTCCGGCTTGACCAGGACCTGTCGCTGGTCGAGGCGATGAAGGCCTCCGCGCGACTGAGCCGGCGACGCTGGCGCAGCATGCTGCTGGTGGTTTTCCTGACCGGATTGGGCATCGTCGTCATGATGACGGTGCTCGTTATTGCGGCCTTCGCCAGGGGCATTCCGGCCGACGGCAAGCCGCCGGCCTGGATGACCGACAGCTATCTCTGGCGAGCGCCGATCCAGGTGCTGTCGGTGGCCTGGCTGCTGTTCTGGCCGGCCCTCTATGTGACCTTCCGCGATCAGGAAGGGGCCGGCGGCGTGGCGGGGACGTTTGAATGACAGACCACCGAGACCGCGCCGTGAAATACCCAAACGCCATAGCGCCGGCCTTTGGCGTGTTTGGCCGTACCGTGCGCGACCAGTGGCCGCTGCTGGCCGTGATAATCATTGCCTATTGCCTGGCGCGGTTCGGGTTAAACCTCGGGTGGCAGGCCATTCCGGTGGCGCCGGCCGGGGCGGAAGCAGCCCTCAAGGCCCTGGCCATCCTGGCCGGCGGCGCCCTGTCGGTGCTGCTCGGCGTCCTGTTCACCGTGGTGACTCTGGCGGTGGCCGACCGGCGCCGGCTGGTCCCGGGCGAGATGTTGGCGGCCTGCGGCTGGGCCCTGCCGGTGGCGGCGATTTCCGTCCTGCTGCAATACGGGCCGTCGATCCCGACCACCCTGTGGCGGGAGCAGGTGGTTCGCTCGGACGGGCTTTCCATGGCGACGGCCATCCTTCTGGTCAGCCTGGTGGGCATCTTCCTGACGCTGGTGGTTGGATGGCTGGTCGGGATGGCCGTGCCGATAAGGCTGGATCGACGCCTGTCTGTGTGGGGCTCGCTCAAGGCCTCGGCGGATCTCGGAAGGCGGCGGTGGCGAACTGTGCTGGGCGCGTTGCTGCTGACGGGCCTGATCAGTTTCGTCGTCGGGTTGCTGCTCACCTTCCGGTTCATGTTGGCCACCCCCGAGAATGGCCGTTATCCCGATTGGCTGACCGACAAGGAACTCTGGGCGCTGCCCGTCCGGGCGGTGACGATCCTGGTGCTGCTCTACTGGTCGGCGCTCTATGCGGCGCTGCGCGATCCGGACGGGGTGGCGGCGACCTTCGACTAGCGCCCCCGCGTCTGCCGCCGCCATAGCGCCGCATACTCCCCTGCCCGTTCGAGCAGGTCCTCGTGGCGGCCTTCCTCGACGACCCGGCCGCGGCGCAGGACGATGATGCGGTCGGCGTCGGCGATGGTGCTGAGGCGGTGGGCGACGACCAGGGTGGTGCGGCCCCGGCGGGCCTTGCGCAGGGTGTCCTGGATGGCGGCCTCGGTGCGGCTGTCGAGGGCGCTGGTGGCCTCGTCGAGGATCAGGACGCGGGGGTCGGCCAGCAGGGCGCGGGCGATGCCGACCCGCTGGCGCTCGCCGCCGGAGAGTTTCAGGCCCCGCTCGCCGACCTTGGTGAGCAGGCCTTCGGGCAGGCCGGCGATGAACTCGGTCAGCTCGGCGGCGTCGGCGGCGGCGCGGATCTGGTCCTCGCTGGAGTCGGGGCGGGCGAAGGCGATGTTGGCGGCCAGCGTGTCGTTGAACAGGGCGACGTCCTGCGGGACCAGGGCGATGGCGGACCGCAGGGCGGCCATCTTCAGCCGTTTGAGGTCGATGCCGTCGAGAGTGATCGCGCCGGACTGTGGGTCGATCATGCGCAGGGCCAGGCGCACCAGGGTGGTCTTGCCGGCCCCGGAAGGGCCGACCAGGGCGACGGTCTCGCCCGGCGCGGCGGCGAAGCTGACCTCCTCCAGGCCCTGGCTGCGGGCCCCGTGCTTGAAGGAGACGCCCGAGAAGACCACGGCCCCGCCGCGGCCGTCGGCGGGGGGCGGCTCGACGGCGCCGGGGGCCTCCGCCACATCGGGGCTCTGGCGGCGCAGGTCGCTCATCGCTTCCAAGTCGATGAAGCTCTGGCGGATTTCGCGGTAGGCGAAGCCGAGGATGTTCAGCGGGCCGTAGAGGTTGATCAGGATCAGGATGGCGGCGGTGACGTCGCCGACCCCGAGCCGCCCGGCCTGGGCCTCGACCCCCGCGAGGAGGGCCATGACGGCGAGGCCGGCGGCCATGATCGCCGACTGGGCGATGTTGAGCAGGCTGAGGGAGTTGGTGGCCAGAATTTGCGCCGTGGAATAGGCCGTCAGCGCGTCTTCATAGGTGGCGGCGGCGCGGGTTTCGGCCCCGAAGGCCTTGACCGTCTCGTAGTTGATCAGGGCGTCAACGGCCCGGCCGGCGGCCTCGCTGTCGGCGTCGTTGAGGGCGCGGCGGTGGGCGATGCGCCAGTCGGAAATGGCGAAGGTGAAGACTCCGTAGACGACCACGGTGCCGACCGCCGCCAGGGCGAAGCGCCAGTCGTAAGCCTTGGCCAGCACCACGGCGGCGATGATCAGCTCGATGAAGGTGGGGCCGAGGTTGAAGACCAGGGCCCGCAGCAGGAAGTCCATCGAGCGGGCGCCGCGGTCGATGACGCGGCTCAGGGATCCGGTGCGCTTGGTCTGGTGGAACTCGATGGACAGGCTGAGGGCGTGGCCGAAGGCGTCGGCGGCGGCGCGGCGCTGGGCGGCCTGGGCGACCGGAGTGAAGACCACGTCGCGCAGCTGCGGCGCGGCGGCGGAGAGGAAGCGGATCAGGGTCCAGCCGAGGATCAGGCCGGCGAAGGCCGTGCCGACCTGCATGGCCGGCGACTGGCCGGCGGCCAGGCGGTTGACGGCGGCGCCGAGCAGCAGCGGGGCGAGGACGCCGAGCACCTTGCCGCCGAGGGTGAAGACCAGGGCGGCGGCCAGGCGCCAGGTCAGGCCCGGGGCCTGGCTGGACAGGACCAGGCGGAAGAGGTCGGCCAGGGCCGCCCAGGCGCTGACTTTTGTGGGTGGGGGCTGGTCGACAGGTGGCTTGCCGGTCTGGCGGTCGGGGACAGGTCTCAAGGGACGGGGTCCAGGATCAGGGTGCTCTGCACCCCGCCGCCGGGGGCGGGCCAGTCGATCCGCCAGGCGTTTCCGGCCCGGACGGCGCGGAACGGGCCGGACAGTTCAGGGGCGGCGCTGACCGGCACGACGACGGTCTGCTCGCCGCTGTCGCCGGCGATCTCGAAGCTCAGGGCGCCGGCGTTGAGCGGCTTCTCGACCGCCAGGTGGAAGCGGCCCAGGCTGTCGGTCTTGCCGACGCCGCGGGCGGTGCGGTCGATGCGCAGGGACAGGCCGCTGCCGGCCCGGGCCGCGCCGGAGACGGAGGCGGCGCCATCGCGGTCGAAATCGATGGTCAGCAGGCGCGGGGCGTCGCTGCCGGCCCCGTAGAGATAGGCGCTGACCCCCGCCCGCAGCTGGGCGGCGCGGCCGTCGGGCAGGATGGCGAGATAGCCCGGCGACTGCACCTGGCGATTCTTCTCCGCCGACATCGAGAGGCCGAACAGGCGCAGGTCGGCCGAGGGGGCCAGGCGGGCGGTCCAGACGCCGGCGGCGCTGGCCGTGGTGGTCAGGGCCTCGCCGGTCGGGGAGCCGAGGCGCACCGCCGCTCCGGGCTGGGCCTCGCCGATGAGCAGGATGGCGCCGCCCGGCTCAGGCCGGCTGGCGGTCAGGATCGGGGGCTTCAGGTAGCCGGCGTCGGCGGCCGCATCGGCCGGCGCCTTGGGGGCGTCGCCGCGCCAGGAGGCGTCGCGCTCGCCCGGACCGCAGGCGGCGATGATCAGCGGGAGCAGCAAGGCCAGGTAAACCGATGGTCGCGACACGATGCTTGAAACCCCAGGCGGATAGGTCGAACATGTCATTTCGTGATTTTCCGGCGCGCCCGCAAGCGCGCCTTTTCTATCTGGGGACGGCATGTCCAAAACCACAGGCCCCGCCGGGGCCTCGATCGACAGCGTTTGCGTCTACTGCGGCTCGTCCAACGACGCCGATCCGGCCTTCCTGCAGGCCGCCGAGGACTTCGGCCGCATCCTGGCCGCCGAGGACCTGAAGCTTGTCTATGGTGGCGGCGGGGTTGGCCTGATGGGCGCCTGCGCGCGCGGGGCGCATGACGCCGGCGGCCGGGTGCTGGGCATCATCCCGACCTTCCTGATGGGCCGCGAACAGCCCTTCGACGACGTCGAGACGGTGGTCGTGCAGAACATGCACGAGCGCAAGATGATGATGTTTGAACGGTCGGACGCCTTCGTGGTGCTGCCGGGCGGCATCGGCACGCTTGAGGAGGTGGTCGAACTGCTGTCGTGGCAGCGGCTGGACCTGCACCGCAAGCCGCTGGTGTTCTACAACCCGCGCGACTTCTGGAAGCCGTTGTTCGAACTGCTCTACCACACCATCACCGAGCGGCTCAGCCCGCCGGAGTTCGCCCACGCCTGGCGGGCCACCGACGACATCGGCGAGATCACCAGGCTGGTCGGCGAGATGGCCGAAGGGTTGACTCCCAAGGCCGACAGCGACATCGAGGCTAAAGTTTAGACGCCAGCGTCCATTTGAGCCTTGACACCGTAGTCAAAGAAAACGTACCCATGTCGAAGTGACCGGACTCCCACCGGTCGCGGGGATATGGAGAACTTCAATGCGTGTGTTCCTGATCGGGGCGCTGGCCCTGACCGCCTTCGCCGGCGCCGCCAACGCCGAAACCCAACGGACCGACGGCTGGCTGACCCTCAAGGCCAAGACGACCCGCGGCAATGTCATCCTCGACGGCGCCGTCTGGAGCTGCAAGGGCGACGTCTGCCGCGCGCCCAAGGTCAAGGCCCTGCCGGCCGACCAGCAGTGCAAGCAGCTGCGCGAGAAGCTGGGCGAAGTGACCGGCTTTGGCTATCGCGGCGCCAACTTCGAGGCCGGGCAGCTGGCGGCCTGCAACGCGGCCTAAGCGAAGCGCCCTTCTCCCGCGTAGTTTACCCTTGGGCGGGCCGGGCAGGCCCGACCCGAGGGGGAGAAGGTGACCTGCGTAGCGGGTCGGATGAGGGCAGCGCCGGCTCAGGCCGGGCTGCCTTTTTCGTATCTACGGCGCCTTCAGCCCGTACCCGGCGAACTCTTCGTCGATGCCGGGATCCAGCCTCCTTGCCTCGGCGATGTCGGCCGCCGCGCCGGCCTTGTCGCCGGACCCGGCCTTGGCCAGGGCGCGGCCGAACAGCGACTCGGCGCTGTCGGGACGGATGCCCGCCGCCTTGTCGTAGTCGGCGATGGAGTCGGTCCAGCGGCCGAGGCGCATCAGCACGAAGCCGCGCGAGTCGAGGGTCGGGGCGTTGCGTGGCTCGACCTGCAGGGCCTTGTCACAATCGCTCAACGCCGCCTCCAGGGCGACGCCGTTGGTCGCCTGTTCCCAGCACAGGGCGTTGAGCTCGCCGGCGTCCCTGCCGGCATGCTTGCGGGCGGTGGTGAAGTCGCTCATCGCCGCCTCCTTCCGGCCCAGGCGGATCAGGGTTCCGGCCCGCAGGGTGTAGAGGTTGGCGTTGTCGTCATCGAGGCCGATGGCGGCGTTGTAGTCGGCCTCGGCCTTGGCGTAGTCCTTGTTCTCGCGATACAGCCAGGCGCGGCCCTGCAGGGCGCCGACCGACTTGGGGTCCTCCTTGAGGGCCTTGTCCATGTCGGCGATGCGGCTGGCCCGGTCGGAGGCCGACCAGCGGTAACCGGGCGGCGCGACGAGGTAGACCTCGATCTTGCCCATGTCGGCCAGCGCCTTCTGGTTGGCCTCGGACTCGCTGGCCGGGATTTCCGTCTGCAGGCTGCGCGTGCGGGTTTCCAGGGTGAAGACCCCGTCCTTGATCGCCGCCTTGCGCCAGAAGCTGTAGCCGGCGGTGACCTGGTCGATGTCCTTGCCTTCGCTCTGGTAGCCCTTGCCGCCATCGGGCAGGCGGATGGTCTCGCGGTACCAGACGTGCAGCGGATGGGTGACGGAGAAGGGCGCGTCCTTGTTGTCGACATCGTCCTCGCGCTTCCAGGCCGAGGGGCCGCCCAGCCTGTGGCCGAAGGTCAGGTGACGGGGAGCCGAGGACTCGTTCTTCTCGGTCCAGTCGAGGTTGGCCCTGCCCTCCATGGCGAAGATGTATTCGCCGCTGGTCTCGTCGTAGCGGCTGCTGACCTTGTCGACCTCGGCGAAGTCGAAGGTAGCCTGCCAGTATTTCTTGTAGGTCTTCTCCAGGTCCTCGGGGGTGGCGGCGGCGGCGTGGGCGCGGGCGGCGACGGCGTAGTCGCCGCGGAAGCGCTGTTCGGCCTTCATCGGGGCCTTGGAGTAGAGGCCGCCCGAGGCGTCGATATCGAGGGTCAGGGCGGTGGTCGGCAACGGGCTGGGCTCGACCCGCAGGGCTTCCAGCGCCGAGCCCTTGGCGCGCAGCGGCAGGGCCCAGGAGAACTCGGGGATGGCCACATCGTCGAGCTTGCGGTCACCGTCGCGGGTGCCGTCCAGCCAGTAGGCCTTGCCGCCGATCTCGGCGCGGACGATGACGTGGTCGAACAGTCCGACCATAGGCAGGCGCTGGTCGAGACCGTCGCCGAGGCTGGAGTGGACGATGGCCGGCTCGGCCTTGATGCCCAGCTGGCGCAGGATGGCCAGCAACAGGGCGGTCTTGCCCTTGCAGTCGCCATAGCGCCGCGCCCAGGTCACGTCGGCTTGGGCCGGGGTCAGGTTGCCGGCGTCCATGCCGAGGAAGACATAGCGGGTGCGCTCCTGGACAAGGGCCAGGGCCAGGCCGGCCTGGACCTTGGGGTCGCTGGAGGCGGCGCGAATCTTGTCGATCTCGGGCTTGAGGCGCGAGTTTTCCTTGAGGGTGGCCGCGGTGTCGTACAGCGGCGACAGCAGGGCCGAGACCTGGGCCCAGTCCTTGAACTGGGTGAACTCCACCCCCCTGCCCCGCAGGTAGCGCGACGGCGCGCCGACCGGCGGCCGGTAGGGCTTCTGGCTCTTGAGGTCGAAGATCAGCTCGGTCTCGCCCGAGGCCGTGCGGCCGACCCTGGGCGGGTTCATGCCCTGGTCGAGGCGATAGCGGATCGGCTTGGTCTTGGGGTCCCAGAGGACGCGCAGCTGGATCTGGTCGACCTGGTCGGTCGACGGCGCCGGCAGGTAGTTCTCGCTGAAGTCGCCGATCACCGCGTCCTTGCGGGTCAGGGTGAAGGACAGGGTGACGATGTCGCCGACCTCCAGCCCCTCGGGCTGCATGGTGGCGGTCAGGACGCCGTCGAGCATGGCGTATTCGAGGCGGTTCTCGCGGCGCAGGACGGTGAAGGCCTGGTCGGCCAGGACGTCGATGACCTGGGCCCCGCGCCTGATCTCCAGTTTGTGGACGGTGAGGGTGGTGGAATCCGGGTTCCACGGCAGGGCGATCGTGCCCATGGCCGACAGCCCCTGGGCCGTCTGGATGCGGATGATGCTCTCGATGTAGACGCTGTCGCCTTCGGGACCGAAGTGGACCTGTTCGTCGAGGCGCAGCTGGCGGAAGGGCGCGCCGGTGACCGGGCTGTCGGTCTTCAGGGCCGGCAGCGGCTTGACCCAGGCGGGCGCGACGTCGAGCACCGGCTCGGGCGCGGCAAAGGCTGCCGTCGCGAGCAGGCTGACAGCGCCGACAATACCGGCAAACAACGACCGCATGGATATCCCCCGGGGAGTGACGCGTACTGGTCGGTCAGCTTGCGCGATGGGCGGATGGGCCGCAAGCATCGGATGGCGAACTTCTCGCGTGGCGGGTTTCGGGTTAGGCTTTGCGCATGGCCGATGGCGAAATGACACTGAAGCTGGATGCAGAGACGCAGGCGACTGTCGCTGAAGCAGCGGCGGCGGCCGGCGAGACCCCGGAAGTTTGGGCGCTCAAGATCGTTCGAGAGGCCGCCGCAGATCGCGCTCGGTGGGCCGAGACCATGTCTCGGCTCGAAGAGATCGACCGGGACGGCGAGGAGACACTTTCGGTCGAGGAAGCCTTCGACGAGTTTCGCCATGTCATTAGCGAGGAGCGCGCTCGGAAGTGAGGCGGCCGGTCGTCGTCTCACCGAAGGCCCGGCGGGACTTTGGGCGACTGGGCAAGTTCCTGGCGACCAAGAGCCCTGCCGCCGCTGAACGAGCGTTGAACGCCATGAACAAGGGCATCGACTCGCTCGATATGATGCCGGAGTGCGGTCGACCACTATTTGATCAGCCCGAGATCAGGGAGCTGTCCGTACCTTTCGGCTCAGGCGCCTACCTCATCCACTACCGCGTCGAGCCGACCAAGGTCCGGGTCGTGGCCATCTTCCACAGCCGTGAAGCCCGCTAGGCCGTCTCGCCGGCCAGCCGCTTCGCCGCCTTGTCACGCCCGATCAGGGCCAGCAGCGGCCCCATTTCCGGGCCGTGGTCCATGCCGGTGAGGGCCTGGCGCAGGGGCAGGAAGAGGGCGCGGCCCTTGGCGCCGGTGGCCTCCTTGATGGCGGACGACCAGGCGCTCCAGGTGGAGGCATCGACGATGGTCGGCAGCAGCTCCAAGGCGGTCGCCAGGAAGGCGGGGTCCTCGACGACCGGAGTCACCTCGCCGCCGACGATCCTGGCCAGGTCGGCGACGTCGCCGAACAGCTTGAGGTTCGGGCGGACGGCCAGCCAGAAGTCTTCGCCGAGGTCGGCGCCGAGCGCGGCCAGGCGCGGCCGCGCGGCGGCGTAGTCCATGGCGTGGAGCACGCCGGCGTTGATGCGGGCCAGGTCGGCCTCGTCGAAGCGGGCCGGGTGGCGGCCCATCTTGGCGAAGTCGAAGTTGCGGCCGAGCTCGTCGAGGCTGCCGGCCGCTTCGAGGGCGTCCGACGTGCCGAGCTTGCCGATGTGGGAGGTGATGGCCAGGGGCTCGAGGCCGTCCTCGCGCAGTTGCATGATGGAGAGCGAACCCAGCCGCTTGCTGAGCGCGCTGCCGTCGGCGCCAACCAGCAGGCTGAAGTGGCCGAAGGTCGGGACCGCGCCGCCCAGGGCTTCGAAGATCTCGATCTGGGTGCCGGTGTTGGCGACGTGGTCCTCGCCGCGGATGACGTGGGTGATGCCCATGTCGATGTCGTCGGCGACCGACGGCAGGGTGTAGAGGAACGCCCCGTCCTCACGGATCAGCACCGGGTCCGACATCGAGGTGGTGTCGACGTCGCACTCGCCGCGCACCAGGTCGGTCCATTTGACCCGCTTGCCCTCCAGCTTGAAGCGCCAGTGGGGCTTGCGACCCTCGGCTTCGAAGGCGGCGATCTCTTCCGGGGTCAGCTTCAGCGAGGCGCGGTCGTAGATCGGCGGCTGGCCGCGCGACAGCTGCACCTTGCGGCGACGGTCGAGTTCGTCGGCCGTCTCGTAGCAGGGATAGAGGCGGCCGGCGGCCTTCAGCGTCTCCATGGCGCGGTGGTAGAGGTCGAAACGCTTCGACTGGTTGTAGCGCTCGTCCCAGGTCAGGCCGAGCCAGGTCAGGTCGGCCTCGATGCCGTCCTCGTATTCCTGCGTCGAGCGGGCCAGGTCCGTGTCGTCGATGCGCAGCACGAAGACGCCACCCTGCCCCCGGGCGAAGACCCAGTTGACGATGGCGGCGCGGATGTTTCCGACGTGGATGCGGCCCGTCGGCGACGGGGCAAAGCGGACCTTGACGGTCATGGGGAACCTGCAGCTAGCGAAGGCGGGGTAGGTCGTCCTTCGGGCGTCCGAAGTCAAGCCGCCTACGGCTTTCGGGACCGCTCGCTCCGGCCATGGGAGCGCCGTCGATCAAGCCGGAAAACAAAGCCGCCGGTTCATCAGAACCGGCGGCTTCAAAAAGGTCAGTCGTCCCGGTGAACCCGTTCGCGGCGTTCATGCCGCTCCTGGGCCTCGAGGCTCATGGTCGCCACGGGCCGGGCGTCGAGACGCGCCAGACCGATCGGCTCCCCCGTTTCCTCGCAGTAGCCGTAGGACCCGTCCTCGATGCGACGAAGAGCTTCGTCGATCTTGGAAATGAGTTTCCGTTGGCGATCCCGGGTCCGCAACTCAAGAGCCCGATCCGTCTCCGACGTGGCGCGATCGGCCAGGTCAGGATGGTTTTCGGTCTCCTTCTGAAGAATGGCCACCGTTTCGCGAGATTCGCGAAGGATGTCCTCTTTCCAGCCGAGCAGCTTGTTTCGGAAATACTCGAGCTGACGCTCGTTCATGAACTCCTCGTCCTCGGAAGGACGGTAGTCCGCTGGCACTTTAAGAACCGTAGCCGTCTGCATTGACGCCTCACGCCCCACTACCCCGCTCACAGCGAGCGGGGCCTTATATCAAAACGGGTAAGCCACACAATGAACGACGTGTTTTGCGTGCGTTCATGCCGCAACATTCGCGCGTTGGAGCTTGGCCAGTTCCACCGCCGCCCGCATTTCGATCTCGTCCAGGACGCCCTCAAGGCCGGCATCCTCGGTGTTTTCGCGCTGGTCGCGGACCACTCGCATCAAATGATCGAGATGGCTCGAGGAGACCTCGCCGTCGATCACCGCCATCTTCAATTCGTCGAGCACGTCGAGGATGCGGCCGGCGCGGCCAACCGCCTTGCGGCGGCGTTCCAGCGGCCCGCCCATCTCCTGCAGGGCCAGCAGGGCGTCGAGGGAGGCGACCCCGGTGACGCCTCCTGCCCTGGCGGTCGGGCCTGCCGATCCGGCCGCGTTCGCCGCGGGCAGATTGAAGGAGGATCCGCCGGCCGGCGCGCGGGTCCCCGAGGGTCCTCCGCCGGCCGCTGGTCCACTGGTTCTGCCGACCTTCATAATACTCCCCAACGCATGAGACCCGAATCTGGGTCCGACCGCTTGCAGTATGGTTAATGCCGGGCAAATTCTGCCGCCAGCCGGCCCTGCCCACCACCCATTCACTGAATTTGTTGAACAAATCGTCTGGCCCGGTTCTGGCACTCCTTTCCTCGCTCGTGCGCACGGGGTGGAGTTTCATGCAGCGTCTTCTAATCGCGGTCCTTCTGGTGCTCGGCCTGGCCTTTTCCGGTGAAGCCTTCGCGGCCTCGCGGATCAAGGACATCGTCGAGATCGAGGGCATGCGCGAGAACGCCCTGGTCGGCGTCGGCCTGGTCGTCGGCCTGAACGGCACCGGCGACAACCTGCGCAACACCCCCCAGGCCAAGCAGAGCCAGGAGGCGATGCTGGAGCGACTGGGCATCAACATTCGCGACGCCAATCTCAACTCCAAGAACGTCGCCTCCGTCATGGTCACCGCCAAGCTGCCCCCTTTCGCGGCGGCCGGCAGCCCCATTGACGTGACGGTGAGTTCCATGGGCGACGCCAAGAGCCTGCTGGGCGGCACCCTGATCGTCACCACCCTGCTGGGCGCCGATGGCCAGGCCTACGCCGTGGCGCAGGGGACCGTGCAGACCGGCTCGGTGTCGGCCTCGGGCGCCTCGGGCTCGGCGATCACCAAGGGCGTGCCGACCTCGGGCCGGATCGCCGGCGGGGCCATCATCGAGCGTGAGCTGGGCTTCCAGATGGCCAACATGGGCCAGGTTCGCCTGACGCTGCGCAATCCGGACTTCACCACGGCCCGCCGCATCGCCGATGTCATCAACGCCAAATACCCGGGCACGGCCAGCGCCGACAACCCCACCATCGTCACCCTGCGCCCGCCGCTGGGGGCCGGCATCGTGCCCTTCATCACCGCCATCGAGAACATGACCGTCGAGCCCGACACCGGCGCCAAGGTGATCATCGACGAGGTCTCCGGCGTCATCGTCATGGGCGAGAACGTCCGCATCAGCACCGTCGCCATCGCCCAGGGCAACCTGACCATCACGGTGCAGGAGAGCCCCGCGGTCAGCCAGCCGGCCCCCTTCAGCCGCGGCCAGACCACGGTCGTCCCGCAGTCGGCCGTGAGCGTCGACGAGGAAAAGGGCCGCCAGCTGATCACCCTGAAGAACGGCGCTTCGCTGTCGAGCCTGGTGGCGGGGCTCAATGCCCTCGGCGTCACCCCGCGCGACATGATCTCCATCCTGCAGGCCATCAAGGCCGCGGGCGCCCTGCAAGCCGACATCGAGGTGATGTGATGAGCGGACCCATCGCTGCTCCCATCGACGTCCTGATGCCGCAAACCCCGGCGCTCGACATGACGCGCGCCAAGATCAAGCAGTCGGCCCAGAATTACGAGGCCAGCTTCCTCTCCGTGATGCTCGCCCAGATGTTCAAGGGCGTCGACACCGAGGCCCCGTTCGGCGGCGGCCAGGGCGAGGAGATGTTCAAATCGTTCTTCACCGACGCGGTGGCCCGGCAGGTCGCCAAGTCGGGCGGCATCGGGCTGTCGGCCACGGTCGAGCGCGAGATGCTGAAGATGCAGGGTCTGGAAGAAGCCAGTTCACAGGAAGCGGGGGTTCCCCATGGCGCTTGACGCCCACGACGCCGCCGACCGGGTCGGCCAGCTGATCATCCTCACCGAGCGCCTGACCGGCCTGATCGCCGACCAGGCTCTGGCCTTCGAACAGCGCCGGCCGCAGGCGGCGGCCGCTCAGTTGGAAGAGACCTCGCGCCTGGCCAACCTCTATCGCCATGAATCCTCGCGGGTTCGGGCCCAGCCGGCCCTGATCGCCGGGGCCCCGATGGCGCAGCGCCTGGCGCTGATGCGGGCGACCGAAGGCTTCGACGCGGTGCTGGCCCGCCAGGGACGCGCCCTGGAAGCGGCCCGGACGGTCACCGAGGGGCTGGTCAAGGCCATCGCCGATGAGGTGGTCAGCCAGCGCAGCGCCGGCCCCGGCTACGGTCCCGGCGCGACGGCGGTCGATGCCGACGCCCGCGCCGTCACCCTGAACCGCTCGGCCTAGAACAACCGCGATATCACGCGCTGCTCGTGCGGGGCCTTGGCGCCCTGCGCTTCCTGTCGCGCAGAAGCGGCTCCGGCGGCCATGGCCAGCACGGAACAGAGGGCCGCGATCAGGCCCTTGGCGATGTTTGACTTCAGATCGGTCATGAACGCCCCCTTTGGCTTACCTACGCGCCGAGGGCTCAAGCGGATGACCGGATCATTTGTTCCGGCCGATCGGGCAGAAATCTGAAGCCGGCTATCCGGCCGCCGCCGGCACGGCGACCGGCCACAGCGCGGCCTCGACCTCGCGCCACAGGCCGGCGATTTCCAGGGCGGCGGCGCTCTGCGGGGCGGTTTCCTGCACCGAACGGCCCTCGGCCACCGCCGACTGATAGGCGATGCGGGCCCGCAGGCCGATGGGCATGATCGGGCGGCTCATGGCGGCCAGTTGGGCGACGGTGTCGCCGACGCAGGCCATTTCGCGGCCGTTGCGACGCGGCGGCGCCTGGTTGATGACGAAGGCGCCCGGCTTGCCGAAGCGGCCGACCAGCTCGGCCGTCTCGCGCACCGCCCGCACATCCAGGAAGCTGGGCCGCAGGATGATCAGGCAGAAGTCGGCGCAGCGCACGGCCTCGGCGAGGTCCTCGCTGGCCGAGGGGCTGGTGTCGATGACCATCAGGTCGCGGCCGGCCCGCTGGCCGGCCTGCTGGGTGGCGAACAGGGCCGCGGTCTTGGTCGAGAACACCACCGGGCCGCCGATACTGCGCTCGCGCCGCCACTCCTGGGCCGAGCCCTGGCGGTCGCAGTCGGCCAGTAGCACGCCCTTGCCCGACAGCCAGGCGGCCATGGCCAGGTGCAGCGACACGGTGGTCTTGCCGGTGCCGCCTTTGCGGGAAAGGACGGCCAGGGTCTTCACGGGCGCAGCACCGCGGCGGCGCGCCCGTGACACGCCACTTCAACGCCGGACATTATGCATGTCTTCGACAAGGCCGTACCCCCGAGGGTTCCCGTAACACGACTATCCGAGCATGCAACAGCGGCACAATGTGGGCCGGGCGGTTTCACCCGCTCAGAATGGGGCCCCGATGACGATCCGCCGCTCGATGCCGATGGCGTCCAGGAAGGCCGCATCGTGGCTGACCACCAGCAGGGCCCCGTCGTAGTCCGACAGGGCCTGCTCGACCGCCGCCAGCGAGTCGAGATCGAGGTGGTTGGTCGGCTCGTCGAGGATCAGCAGTTGCGGCGGCCGCTCGCCGGCCAGCACGCAGGCCAGGGCGGCGCGCAGGCGCTCGCCGCCGCTCAGGGAGCCGACGACCTGGTCGGCGGCGGTGTTGCGGAACAGGAAGCGGGCCAGGGCGGCCTGGGCGGCGTTGCGGTCGGCGGCGGGGTTGAGGCGGCGAAAGGCCTCCAGGATGGTTTCCTCGTCACGCAGCAGGTCAGTGCGCTGGTCCAGCATCAGGGCCGGAACCGGCCGCCGGATCGTCCCCGCCGTCGGCTCGAGCTGGCCGGCCGCCAGGCGGATCAGGCTGGTCTTGCCCCGGCCGTTGGGGCCGGTGACGGCGATCCGCTCGGGCCCGGTGATGGTCAGGTCGAGGTGGTCGAACAGCGGCGGAGCGCCCGGCCAGGCGAAGGCGGCGTCCTCGAGGGCAAGGACCAGCCGGCCGGCGGGCAGGCCGCTGGGCGGCAGGTCGAAGGCCAGGGCGCGGGTGCGCTCGACCCGGGCGCCGGCGGCGTCGAGGGCCTCGCGGGCGGCGTCCTGCTTGCGGTCGGCCAGGCGGTCGGCGCGGCCGGCCGTGGCCTCGGCCCGGCGCTTCTGGGCCCCCAGCAGGATCTTCGGCTCGCTGCCCTTGGCGGCGAACTTGCGGCCGGCAGCGTCGCGCTTGGCCTTCTTCTCG
>JAQGIK010000006.1 GCA_028291265.1 Caulobacter sp.
CCGCCACGGAAGGCAACCGACAAGTTCCTCCTCCGGCGCGTAGCGACGGGGGAGGGGGACCGCCGGCCCGACTCAGGGCCGGTGGTGGAGGGGGCAGCGCCGGCTCCCGACGATTGCCATGAACGCAGCTGTCAAAGCCGCACCAGAACGCGCCCCGTCCTGACGGGCCGGCGCTGCCCCCTCCACCACCGCCTTCGGCGGCGGTCCCCCTCCCCCGCGGGCTACGCCCCCGGAGGAGGAATTGCGATCTCTAGCCGATGCGCCTAGGTAACCGCCACCTTGTCCAGCACATCCGAAACCCTGCCGCCGCCGGCCCCCACGCCCTGGGGCCTCGTCATCCTGCTCGGCGCGATGACGGCCTTCGCGCCGATGTCGATCGACATGTATCTGCCGGCCCAGACCGCCATCGTCGGCGCGCTCGGCGCCACCCAGGCCCAGGTCGAGCTGACCCTGTCGACCTTCTTGGCCGGCATGGCCATCGGCCAGTTCTTCTACGGCAGCGCCTCGGACCGCTTCGGCCGCCGCGTCCCCATCCTGATCGGCTGCGGGGTCTACACCGTCGCCTCGGTGGTCTGCGCCCTGTCGAGCGACATCAACGCCCTGATCGCCGCCCGCTTCCTGCAGGCGCTGGGCGGTTGTGCCGGCGGCGTCGTCGCCCGGGCTATCGTGCGCGACAACTTCGACCACCGCGACACCGCCCGCATCCTGTCGCTGCTGATGCTGGTCATGGGCCTGGCCCCCATCCTCGCCCCGGCCGCCGGCAGCCTGGTGCTGGAGATCGCCGACTGGCGGGCCATCTTCTGGTGCCTGGCCGGGTTCGGCATCCTCGTCGCCCTGGCCGTCGCCTTCCGCCTGCCGGAGTCGCGCTCGGAGGAGACCGCCGCCCAGGCGCGGTCGGAGAACCCCTTGCAGGCCTACCTGGCCCTGCTGACCCAGCCCAAACTGATCGGCTACCTGCTCGCCGGGGCCCTCAACGGCGCCGTCCTCTTCACCTACATCAGCGCCTCGCCGGGCCTGATCATGGGCATCTACGGGGTCGGTCCGGTGGCCTACGCCTGGCTGTTCGGCCTCAACGCCGTCGGCATCATCGGGGCCAACCAGGTCAACCGCATGCTGCTGCGCACCTACCAGCCCGATGCGGTCCTCAAAGGCGCCAGCACCGCCGGCGTCGCCTTCGGCCTGCTGCTCCTGATCGCCTCGGCCACCGGCATAGGCGGCCCCTGGACCGTCCTGCCGCTGCTCTTCATCACCCTGACCACCTACGCCCTGATGGCCGGCAACACGACCGCCGGCGCCCTCAGCTGCGACCCCAAACGGGCCGGTTCGGTCTCGGCCCTCAGCGGCGGCCTGTCGTTCGGGGCAGGGGCCCTGGCCTCGGCCCTGGGCGGCCTGCTGCACAACGGCACCCCCGTGCCGATGGCTGGCGTCATGCTGCTCTGTCTGATCGGTTCGGGCGCCGCCCTGCGGCTGCTGGCTTTGCGAAAGCCCATTCAAATCTAAATCCGCTCATCCCGACGAAAGTCGGGACCCAGCTGGCAAACCAAAAGACAGGTTGGCGCTGATCAGAGCTGATCCGGAACCGCGAGTAGACACTGGGTCCCGACTTTCGTCGGGATGAGCGGAAGGGGGAGGGTTAGCCAGCGGGTTTGGTTCTCACCGCAGCCACCGCTACCAACGCCCACCCCACCATGAACGCCAGCCCGCGAATTGGCGTGATCGCGCCAAGCATGCGCGGCGCGCCGAACGCCATCGCCACCAGCGACCCGCTGAACAACAGCACCCCGATCAGGAACGCAGCGCTCGTCCCGCGCACAACCTTGAAGCCACCCCGCGCCAGCGCCGCCACCGCCGACACCGCCAGCGCATGAAGGCCGGCGTACTGGCTGGCCGTCCGCAGCCAGTCGATGGCCTTGGGATCGTTCATCCCATGCGCCGCGAAGGCGCCGAACGCCACCGACAGCAGTCCGATCAGCGCCGCCAGCGCCACATCCCAATTCCGCGTCAATTGACCCTCCGTCACCGTTGCGTCTGGCTGCCGTCCGCGTAACCTGAACGCCGATAAGACATATCGCCCGTCAAGAGGCGTTCCAGCTTTCGAGGGAAGGAATACGGCATGGCGCTGACTCGTGGCGACGACTATCCGATCCACCAGACACCGGAGCCCATCGCCTACGGCGGCACCGACCGGAACTTCTACGACCGCTACTTTTTCAACGGCTACCACCCGACGCAGGGCGAGGACTTCTTCGCCGTCGCCTTCGGCGTCTACCCCCACCTCAACGTCACCGATGGGGCGTTCGTCGTCGTCCGAAACGGCGTCGAGACCGCCCTGCATGTCAGCGGCCAGCTCGGCGACCGCATGGACATCGCCTGCGGCCCCCTGCGTATCGAGATCGTCGAGCCGCTCCACCGCCTGAAGATCGTCGTCAACGCTCCCGACCAGGGCCTGAAAGCCGAAATCCTCTTCGAAAGCCGCTCGGGCCCCATCGAAGAGCCGCGCTTCATGCGCCGCAACGGCACGCGCGCCTTCATGGACTACACCCGCCTGACCCAGAACGGCCGCTACAGCGGCTGGATCGAGCTGGACGGCGAGCGCCGATCCGTCGATGGCTTCGTCGGCACCCGCGACCGCAGCTGGGGCATCCGTCCGGTCGGGGCCCGCGACAGCCAGGACATCATCCCGGCCCCGGCCCCGCAGTTCTACTGGCTGTGGTCGCCCAGCAGCTTCGAAACCGGCTCCTTCTTCTTCCACTCCAACGAGGACGCCCTCGGCCGGGCCTGGAACACCCGCGCCGTCTGGGCGCCGGACCAGGCGCAGGAAGCCGACTTCGAACACCTCAACGGCGAGGCGAAGGTGAACTGGAAGTCCGGCACCCGTCATGCTGTCGATGCCGTCGTCGAGCTCAGCGACGACTGGGGTAAGCCCGCCGGCACGGTCGAGTTCAAGCCGATCTATAACTTCCAGATGATGGGCCTGGGCTACACCCACCCCAAGTGGGGCCACGGCATGCTGCACGGGGTTCTGGAGGTCGAGCGCGAGGACATCGTGCTGGCCGACGCCGACCCCAAGCTGCCCTGGAACCTGCACGTCCAGGCGCTCAGCGAGGTGATCTACACCGACGCCGACGGCGCCGTCCGCAAGGGCCGTGGCGTGCTCGAGCAACTGGTCATGGGCCCGCACAAGCCGTCCGGTTTTGCGGATGTCCTGGACATGGCCAAATGAGCCTGCAGGACCAGCTGGAGGCCTACCTGACCCGCACCGGCGGCAAGCCGGCAAAAGTCCACGACCTGTTCCGCATCCCCGGCGGGGCCAGCCGCGAGACCTACCGCTTCGACCTCGAGGACGACGGCGGCAAGCGCGGCATGATCCTGCGCCGCGATCCGGTCGGCAGCCTGATCGACACCGACCGCCGCGTCGAATTCCTCGCCTTCCGCTCCTTCTTCGGGCGAGGCCTGCCCGTGCCGGAAGCCCTGGCCCTGGAAGGGGAGGGGGCCGAACTCGAGCGGCCCTTCTTCATCATGGGCCGCATCGACGGCGGCAAGGCCCAGAGCCCCTTCACCCTGCCGCCCTACGGCGAGCACGCGGCGACCATCGGCGAGCAGTTCTTCAGCCATCTCGGCCAGATCGCCGCCGCCGACCCGGCCACCCTGCCGATCAGCGAGGCCGCCCCGTCGCCGTCCCTCGACGCCTGCTGGAAAAAGGAACTCGACTACTGGGAAGGCGTCGTCGACGAGGATGAAGAACATCCGCAGATGATCGTCCGGGCCGCCATCCGCCGCCTGCGCCGTAACCCCCCGCCGCCGGCCCAGAAGCTCAGCGTCGTCCACGGCGACTACCGCACCGGCAACTTCATGCACGACGGTCATGGCAAGATCATCGCCCTGCTCGACTGGGAAATGGCCCATATCGGCGACCCCCTGGAAGACCTCGGCTGGGCCATCGAACCGCTGTGGTGCTACAAGGAAACCGACCGCGTCTCTGGCATGGTGACCCGCGAAAAAGCCATCCAGCTCTGGGAAGCGGCCAGCGGCTTGCACGTCGATCCCGCCGCCTTCGCCTGGTGGGAGCTGTTCGCCTCGGTCAAGGGCGCCGCCATCTGGATCAGTTCGGCCAAGGAATACCGGGCCGGCGGCATGAAGGACCCGGTGCTCGGCCTGTCGGGCTGGTTCACCGCCCGCCGCCAGGACGAGATCCTGGCCAATGTCCTCGCCAAGCTGGAGGGCCTGGCATGACCCCGACCGTCTCCGAACTGCTGCTCGGCAACTTCATCGCCCTGATGGACCCGCCGCCGCCCGAGGCCATGGGCGACTTCATGGCCGGCAAGGTCGCCGTCACCGGCATGATCGCCATGCTCGCCGCCCAGGAAGCCGAGCGCGGCGCCGAGGCCCGCCTGTGGGAAAACAACGCCATCCGCGACCTGCTGCGGCAGGGCGGGGCCGAAATTCCTGCCGACGCGGCGGTCGACAAGGATTTCGCCATCTGCGGCCTCGACCGCGTCAACGCCACCCTGCGCCGCGCCCTGATCGCCCTGCACACCGAGGCCGAGGACAAGGGCGACCGCACGCTCGACCACGCCATCCTGCGCTTCTACGTCAAGAGCGCCGACATGCGCCGCCTCGACATGCCGCCGATGCCGGGGAACTGAGACTCGGGTAGGAAAGGGCACATGGCCAAGCCCCTCGCCCTCGACCGCCAGACCACCGACATCCTCGAGCGCAAGCTGCGCAAGCATCTGCAGGACGAATATGGCTTCGAGCTCGGCCAGTTCGAGGCCCTCGACCTGCTCGACTACCTCGCCGAGACCCTCGGCCCGCTCTACTACAATCAGGCCCTCTACGACGCCCAGGCCGTGCTGCGAAAACGCGCCGACGACCTGATCGAGGCGGTCTCGGCCATCGAGAAGCCGGTCAAACTCTAACCCCTTGAGGACATTCGTCGCCCCATGAGCGCCTTCGAATTCTTCTTCAGCTTTTACGGTCTGCTCCTCGGCCTTTCGGTGGCTGTGCTGGCCACGGGGGCGGCGCGCGCCTTCAAGCATCGCCGGTCACAGCCGGTCGGTTGGCTGACGCCGCTCCTCGCCGTCTTCGTCGCCCTCGACATCGCCACCTTCTGGGAGGCCGCCTGGGTCAACTACCGCGCGCTGCCCTTCAGCTACGGCCTGCTGGTCGGCGGACTGGTGGTCGCGGTGGTCTATTTCATCGCCGCCGCCCTGGTCTTTCCCGACGACGGCGATGCGCCGGCCCCGCTGGACGATCATTTCTGGGCCAACAAGCGGGCGACCCTCTGTCTGCTGATCGTCGCCAACCTGCTCGGCGTGTGCGGGCAACTGGCCGTCAACCTGACCCGCGAGAACGGCCAGGGGTTGGCGGCGGCCTACGCGTTGAACATGGCGATCTACATCGTTCTGGTCGGCGGCGCCGCCTGGACCAGGCGGCGTTGGCTGTTCGCGGTCGCCATCGGCCTGCACACCCTCCTCTATGTCTACATCGCCGTCGTCTCGATCCTGTCGCCGCCGCCCCGGGACACGCCGCTCGGCAAGGCCACAGCCGCAGCCGTGAGCACCGCCCGGCAATATGTCTAGACATATTCATCGCGAGAAAACGGCGACGGATTGAATCGCCGTGGGCGGCGGCGGCAAGGCTTCCTCCGCCCTCCAACTGGCGTCACCTCACCACCCATGCCACCACCCACAGATCCCCCGCATTACCCAACATACCGCCCACCACCCGACACCGGCGTTTCACCGTCAAAAACCCGACCGAAAGCCAACGAAATAAGGTGTTTTGGCCGTCTTTCGCCGGCGACGCCGGATTTTGCCTTGTCCGGCCGCGCGGCGGTATAATGGTCGCCGCTTCGATAAGCGGTCCCCAGGCGACGGTCGGGCGACTCCTGCTAACGGAACCCCATGCCGACCAACCTGCGCCTTGGCCTCTACTACTGCGCCATCTTCATCGGCACGGGGGCCAGCCTGCCCTACATGCCGGTGTGGTTCCGCAGCCAGGGCCTGAGCGGGGCCGAGATCGGCGTCATCCTGGCCGCGCCGTCCCTGGCCCGCATCGTTATCTCGCCGATGGCCGCCGTCTGGGCCGACGGCTTCCGGCTGCGCCGCACGCCGCTGGCCATCATCGGGACCATCGCCGCCCTGGCCTACGCCGCCATCGGCCTGGTCCACGGCTTCACCGCCTGGCTGCTGGCCTGGACCATCGCCGCCGCCATGCTCGGCACCCTGCCGTCGCTGGCCGACGTCATGGGCCTGCGCCTCTCCCGCCGTGAGGGCTTCTCCTACCCCTTCGCCCGCAGCCTTGGCTCGGTCGCCTTCATCGTCGGCAACCTCACCGTCGGGGCCCTGCTGGGCGTCGTCGCCCCGGACCTGATCCTGTTCTGGACCATCGGCGCCGCCACCCTGGCGGCCATCTTCGCCCGCGCCCTGCTGCCGGCCGAACCGGTCCACGAGGGCGGCGAGGCCCCGCCGCGGTCGGCCCGCCTGCGCGGCCTGTCGGACCTCCTGCGCAACCGCGGCTTCATGCTGGCGGTGGTCGGGGCCGGGATCATCCAGGCCAGCCACGGCTTCTACTACGCCTTCTCGGCCCTGCTCTGGCGCAAGCAGGGGATCGGCGAGGCCTGGATCGGCGCCCTGTGGGCCATCGGCGTCATTCTCGAGGTCGCCTTCATGTGGTTCGCCGAACCCTGGCGCCGCCGGGTCCGCCCCGAGGTGATGGTGGCCATCGGCGGCGTCGCGGCCCTCGTCCGCTGGACGGCCCTGGCCTTCTCGCCGCCGCTCTGGCTGCTGTTTCCGCTGCAGGGCCTGCATTCCCTCAGCTTCACCGCCACCTTCCTCGGCTCCCTGGCCCTGATCGAGCGCTACGCCCCGCCACACACCGCCAGCGCCGCCCAGACCATCAGCTCCTCCCTGGCCGGCGGCCTGTTCATCGGCCTCGCCACCCTGTCCTCGGGCCCGCTGTTCGACGCCTTCGGGGCCTTCGGCTATCTCGGCATGGTGGTGATGACCCTGTCGGGCATGGCGGTCATCGGGGTGCTGATCCGCAGGGCCTAGCTGCGCCCGCGGCGACTCTTTCGCTAAAAGTGACGGTGACAACCTGTCCAATTGTTCATCAACGGACATATTGCCACACTGGGGAACCCGTTGGATAACCGGGATATCTGGTTCCGGGGAGGGACGCCCCATGCAAGCCATTGTCGATCTGATCGTCACCGTCATCGTCTGGATGGCCGTGGCCAGCCTCAATCAGCTTGGTCTCAAGATCGATCTGCCCGATCCGCCGGCCAAGGCCGAGCGGGTGATCCAGCGCGAATCGGCGCCGTCCCGGAAGGCCGACGCCCACGACTCCGACTGCCCGGACGCCGTGAAGGTCGCCAAGCCGAAGGCCACGGCGGCCTAACCGGGCCGATCTGGCCGTAATCCTTAACGAAATCGTCGCAAGCCGCTTAACTCGCAGCACAATCGCGTCTAGGTTTCTCCCGTTGCGCGAGGCAGGGGTCGGGGCCTTGGCGCAGGTTTGATGTCCCGCCCTCAGGACGACGCTAAGCGCATGGCCAAGAAGCGCCCGACGCTCGACTTCACCCGTATCGCACCGGAGGGAATCGTTCCGCGTTTCGAGCCCGCCCCGGACCAGCGCCTCGACGCGCCGCCGGTGCTCGAGGCCGAGCTGGAAATCATCGAAGCCCCCGCCGTCGAGATGGCGCGGGACCCTGAGCCGTCAGAGCCCGTGGCGGCCCTGACCCCTCCGACCCCGGAACAGAGTCTCAAGCCGACCGCCGAGCCGCCGCTGCCGCCGGCCGTCCTGCAGCGCGCGCCCAAGATCAAGGAGCCGGGCATCGCGCCCGTCGTGGCCCTGGCCTGTGTGGTCTCGGCCATCTGGGCCGCCGCCCCGATCGCCTACGCCTTCGGCTACCGCCAGAATATCGCCCCCCTTCAGAACGATCCGATGGCGATGACCGTCTTCGCCCTGCTGGCTGTCGGCCCGCTGGCCCTGATCTGGCTGATCGCCTATTTCGCGATGCAGGGCCGCAAGCTGACCGCCGAGATCCGTCGCACCCGTGACCTGGCCAACACCATGGTCGGCCCGGCCGCCTTGGCCGCCGCCGAGGCCGGCACGGCCGTCGAACTCATCCGCTGCCAGATCGACGCGGCCGCCGCCTCGGCCACCGAAGCCCGCGAAACCATGCTGGCCCTGCGCCAGGCCCTGGCCGAAGAGACCGAACGCCTGGCCGAGGCCGCCGCTTCCGCCGAACGCACCTCCCGCGAGCTGGCCGAGACGCTCGGCCGTCAACGCGAGGCGCTTGGCGTGCTCTCGGGCGAACTCGACGCCCGCTCGGCCGCCGTCTCCGACAGCATCTCGATGCAGGCCCGCATGGTCGCCGAAGCCTCGGACCTCGCCGAAACCCAGCTGCGCGAAGCCGAAGCCGCCCTGACCGCCCGCGCCGCCGACCTGGCCGCCGCCGCCGGCGAAGCCACCGACGCCGCCCG
>JAQGIK010000008.1 GCA_028291265.1 Caulobacter sp.
GACCTTGATGGAATCCGCGCCGTAGTCGGCCGAGCCGTCGTCGTAGGGAACGGGTTCGCCAGCTTCGGCGGCGTTTTCAGGCTCATCGTCGGCGCCTTGGTTTTGGTCGGTCATTCGGTATCCAGAACTGTCAGGCCCGACGGCTCCACGGCGATGCCGAGAGCCCGGCCCTTGAAGGGGTCGAACAGCGATTCGTCCGTGCCGGTGAGAAACGCCTGCAGGCCGAGCGCCGCGATTTCGTCGGCCAGCGCGGCCCGGCGGCGGGCATCGAGGTGGGCGGCCACCTCGTCCAGCAGCAGGATCGGGCTGGGCGAGCTCTCGGCGCGGGCCAGGCGGGCGGCCTGGGCCAGGACCAGGTTGAGGATCAGCGCCTTCTGCTCGCCGGTGGAGCATTCCGCCGCGGGACGGTCCTTTTCGGCGTGGACCACGGCCAGGTCGCCCCGGTGCGGGCCGGTCAGGGCGCGGCCGGCGGCGGCGTCGCGCGGGCGAGCGGCGGCCAGCGCGGCGGCCAGTTTCGCCTCGATGTCGGCGATCTCGGCCCCGGCGGCGGCCATCTGCTCCCACTCGCCGGTGAGCGACAGTTTCGCCTGCGGGAAGGGCCGTTCGCCCCGCTCGTCGATCTCGGTCTGCAGGGCGGCAAGCGTCAGGGCGCGGGCCTCGGCCATCAGGGCCCCGGCCTCGGCGAGGCGGGCCTCCAGGGCGTCGAGCCAGGCGGCGTCGGGCGGGCCGCTCTCGTCGGTGAGCAGGCGCATCCGCTCGCGGTTGGACTTCTCATAGGCCTGGGCGTGGGCGGCGTGGCGCGGCACCGCGGCGAACACCAGCCGGTCGAAGAAGCGGCGCCGGTCGCTGGCGCCCTCCAGGAAGAGGCGATCCTGGGCCGGCGTCAGCCAGACCTGGCGCAGGTGGTCGGCCAGCCGGCCGGGCGGGACCGTCTCGCCCTCGATCCGCACGGTGCGCCGCGCGGCGCCGGCCTCGGCGACGCCGGTGCCGACCCTGGTTTCCTCGCCATCGGCCGAGATCACCGCGCCCACAGTCCAGGCGCGGCCGGTCGGCTCGCCCGGCAGGCGCCGGCCCACCTCGGCCAGGCTCGACCCGCGCAGGCCGCGGCCCGGCGTGAACAGGCTGACCGCCTCCAGCAGGTTGGTCTTCCCCGCCCCGTTCGGGCCCACCAGGAACACCGGGCGTCCATCCAGCACGAGGTCGGCCCGCGCATAGGAGCGGAAGTCGGTCAGGGTCAGGCGGGCCAGAGTCTGGCGGGAAGGGGCCGTCGCGGTCACGCGCGGGTCATACAGGGTTTCAGCGGCCGGCGCGAAGGGCCGTCGGGGTCCGGAAACCGCGAGCGCTTGTCACAGGGCTGCGGGTATCTACGTCTTAGACCTGAACACCAGGAGGGGACGATGGACCAGAAGACCAAGGCCGAGCAGTTCGGCGCGCTGCATGCCGGACCGGCGATCCTGATCCTGCCCAACGCCTGGGACGGCGCCAGCGCCGCGATCATGGAGGACGCCGGCGCCAAGGCCGTGGCCACCTCGTCGGCCGCCGTCGCCTGGGCGCACGGCTATCCGGACGGCGACACGCTGCCGATCCCCAAGCTGCTGGCCACCATCGAGACGGTCGCCCGGGTGGTGTCCGTGCCGGTGACCGCCGACATCGAGGGCGGCTTCACCGACGACCCGGGCGAGCTCGCCGAAAACATCAAGGCGGTGATCGGGGCCGGGGCGGTGGGGATCAACCTGGAGGACGGCGCCCGCGCGCCGGACCTTCACGCCCGCAAGATCGCGGCGGCGCGCAAGGCCGCCGACAGTGCGGGCGTTGAGCTGTTCATCAACGCGCGGATCGACGTCTACCTGAAGCGGCTGGCCGACGGCGACGCCGCCGAGGCCGAGACCGTCGACCGGGCCGCGAAATACGCCAAGGCCGGCGCGAACGGCATCTTCGTGCCCGGCCCGAGCGACAACGACCTGATCGGCCGCCTGGCCAAGGCCATCGCCCTGCCGCTGAACATCATGCTGATGCCGACCCTGGCGCCGGCGGCGCAGTTGCAGGCGCTGGGCGTGCGCCGCGTGAGCTCCGGCGGGACCCCCTTCGCCTCGGCCTACACCCACCTGGCCAAGGCGATCGCCGCTTACGTGAAGGACGGCGACCCCAAGGCCTTCGCGGCCGGGCCGGAGATGGGCAACCTCAACAAGCGGTTCGGCCAATAATCAGCGTGTCATCCCGGAAGCCGCGAAAGCGGCTGTCCGGGACCCATCAGCGCCCACGCGACCAAGTGCACGCGGCGGCGCGGCGCACATAACGTCCCGCTTCGTCGTGTTGATGGGTCCCGGACAAGCGCTCCGCGCTTTCCGGGATGACAGACGTTGGAATTGAGGGCTCGTAGCAGATGACCTCCGGCCCCCGCCGCCCTATCTTGCGCCCATGACCGACACCCTCGACGCCGCGCCGCAGACCCTCGGCGACATTCCCCGCGATCCGACGCAGGACGGGCCCAGGGTCCGGCTCTATCTGGTGGACGGCTCGGGGTTCATTTTCCGGGCCTTCCATGCGCTGCCGCCGCTGACCCGCAAGTCCGACGGCCTGCCGGTGGGCGCGGTGCAGGGCTTCTGCAACATGCTGTGGAAGCTGCTGGTCGACATGAAGGCC
>JAQGIK010000036.1 GCA_028291265.1 Caulobacter sp.
GCGGGCCGGTTCGAGGCCCCGCTGCGCCGCCTCGACGGCGCGGCCAAGGGCAACGTCGCCCTGCGCATGGCCGCCGCCGAGCAGCGCGCCGTGCTGGCCGACATCCTGGCCGGCTGCGGGGCCCGCCTGAAGGACCAGCCGCTGATCGACTGCGCCCTGCGCGAACTGGGCCTCGCCGAAAAGACCCTCGACCCCGACTACGAGCCGCTGCTGACCGCCCGCATCGTCGGCCAGGCCGGCGCGGCCCGCGCCCTGCTGGCCGAACTGACCGCCGACGCGAACGCCGCCGCCGACGGCGTGCAGCAGCTGACCGACGCCCTCGAACTGATCCCGCGCGACCACAGCCCGCTCGACTGGACCCGCATCCAGGCCCAACTCGGCCAGGCCTTGCAGACCTTGGGCGAGGTCACCGACGCCCCGCGCGCCTTCGATCAGGCCCTGCGCTGCTACGACCGCGCCGTGTTCGGCCTCAAGGGCGAGACCGCCCTGTCGCTGCACGCCGTCGTCGCCGCCGGCCGCGCCAACTGCCTGGGCCGGCTGGCCGAGCTGACCGGCGACCTGGCCGTGCTCGACGCCGCCGAGGCCGCCATGCTGACCGACCTCTCGGCCCGCACGCCGACCCTCGACCCGACGGCCTGGGCCCTGACCCAGTTGGGCCTGGCCCGCCTCTACGAACTGCGGGTCGAGATCACCGGCCGCGGCGACCATCGACTGGCGAACGCGGCCATGGCATATGACGCCGCCCTGGAGGTCTTCTCCGAACAGGGCCTGCGATCCCTGTGCGACCTGGCCGCGCAGGGGCTTGAACGCCTCAGGGAACGGTCCGAAGCTTAAACCATGCTGCTGTCGTTGCTCGCCCTGGTCCTGACTGCTCAGGAAACGCCCCCGCCCGCGCCCGAACCGGAGTTCGGCCGTCCGGAATGGGTGGCCAGACCGACGCCGGCCGACCTCAACGACGCCTACCCCGTTTCGGCCTACGAGACCGGCAAGGGCGGCACGGTGACGATGATCTGCCGCGCCACGGCCATGGGCGACCTCGACCGCTGCCAGGTGATCAAGGACACCGACCCGGAGGCCGGCTTCGCGGGGCCCAGCCTGAAGCTGACCCGGCTCTACAAGATGAAGGCCACCGGCCCCGACGGCGCGCCGGTGACCGGCCGGCTGGTGCGCATTCCGGTGGTCTGGACCGCGCCCGGCAAGTTCGCGGCCGACGGCCTGCCCTACGACCTGATCTCGCGCGATCAGTTGAAATGGACCGGCCGGGTGCGGCCGACCAGGGCCATCGGCGGGACCCCGACCCTGCGGCTGGTCTGCCGCATCACCGTCACCGGCAAGCTGACTCCCTGCGCCGAGCCCGGGGCCCGCAAGCCCTACGACGGCCCGGCCAAATGGACGGCGCGGAAATTCACCGCCGCCCCGCTCGACGTCGACGGCAAGCCGGTGAAGGGCAAGCTGGTGGTGCTGGAGTTTCCGGACGTGAAGTCGAAGCTTCCGTAAAACCTGATCCGTTCATCCCGGCGAATGCGGGATGAGCGGACGACACTCTAGGCCGCGACGGCCACGTCCCCCGTCCGACGGCGCAGTTGCCAGAAGCGGATGGTGCGCTGGGCGACCTCCAGCGGCAGGTCATTGTATAGCTGGCCGTACTGTCGGGCCTTGGCCATGGCGTCGCTGTCGCTGTCGAGGATCAGCACCGCGAAGGTCAGGAACAGGCTGGCCTCGAAGCCGGCCGCCTTGCAGATCACCGCCAGGGCGTCCAGTTCGCGCCGCTCGACGATGCGGCGGGCCGTGTGGAAGTCGATGCTGGCCAGATGCGCCAGGGCGACCAGGAACCGCGTCGTCTGGCGACCGCGCAGCAGGGCCGCCAGGGTGCGGGGGCCCAGTTCGTCCTTGGCCGCCAGCCGCTGGATGTCGGCCTCGGCCTGGGCGTAGTCGGCCGGCAGGGCGCCGTCCTGGGCGGCCAGCCGCTTGCGGCCGCTGGCCAGGGCCCGCTCCAACTCGGCCGGATCGATGGCGGCGTTGCGGGAGAGGATCTGTTCGCGGATGCGGGCCTCGGCCACGAAGTAGATCTCGTTGAGCAGGTCGACCGGCAGGCTGCGGCGGTTGACCAGCCCTTCCTGCAGGCGCGGGCTGTCGCTGGCCTTGTCGACCAGCCGCTCCTGGGCCTCGCGGGACAGGTCGGCGCCGTCGTTGCCGATCAGGACGCTGAGGGTCTCCTCGTCGCCGCGCTCGACGATGACGTCGGACAGGGCCGACGACAGGTTGGGCCGCTGCGAGATGGCCTGCAGGTGGTCCTGGCCCTGCGAGCGGGCGACGACGATCAGGTCGTTGTCGCTGAGGCCCAGAGCGCTGCTGAGCACCGGCCGGGCGACCTCGATCTGGTCGGCGGCGAGGCTGCGCAGCACGCCGGCCGGCGCATCGCGCCGGACCGACAGGCGGCCGGAGAGCTCGGCCCGGACGGCGACTTCCATCTCGCCGGCCAACTGGCCGAGCACCTGGTCGAAGAGGGCCAGTTCGGCCGGGGCGTGGGCGTCGCGCGAGAAGAAGGCGTCGGTCAGGCCGCGCAGCAGGTCGCGGCGCCGCTCGCTGGACCCTTCCTGGGCCAGGTCGACCAGTTCGCGCAGGCGTCCGCTCTCGGTGGTCACTTGCGGGACCCCTTGGCGAGGTTTTGCTTCTGCTGGTCCCGCTGCTGCTGCGCCTGCTCCTCGTCGACCTCGTCCTCGGCGGGCGAGTCGGGCTGCTGGGCGGCGCCGAGGGTATTGGGGTCGAGGGCGACCTCGCGGCCGCTGAACTGCGCGGCGGCGGGCGGGGTCGGGATGCGGTCGGGCGTGCCGCCCCACTCACGGACGACGGAGTAGGACCGCGGCGGGCTGTAGCCGTAGCTCGGCGAGCCGGCGAGCGGCGGCGGACTGGGCGGCGGCGGCAGGCTGGGCTGGACGGCCTGGGGCCAGACGGCGGCCTGCGGCTGGGCCGGAGCCGGCGGCGGAGAATAGGCTGGCGGCGTTGCGATGGCAGGCGCCGGAGGAGCGGGAGCCAAGGCCGGGGCGTCATAGAGGCTGGTCGGCAGGCGGGCAGGCTCGGGGCTGCGCGAGGCGAAGACCTGCGGCGGCGGCGCGGGCGCGGCTTGCGGCGGAGCAGCCGGGGGGCCTTGCGGCGCGGCGGCGAACGGCTTGCCCGACCAGGTCAGCGTCCGGCCACGGTAGTCGGTCGGCTCGCGGAGGACCGGCGCGGCGGTGGCGGAAACGGGGATGACGGCGGCGACCGGGATGTGGCTGCGGCTCGGGCCATAGCGGTCCTCGGCGGCCAGGGCGGCGCCGGGAAGACCGATCAACAGGAGGACGAGGCCGAGGCGCATGACAAACCGGGAGTTGCTTATCCCGATTATGGGGTGTCGCGACTTAAAGCGCCCCTAACGGCCGCGCCACCAGGCGAGGATCCGGCGCTCCAGGATATCGACCGCCGCGTAAAGCAGCGCGGCCATGATCGCCAGCGTGAACAGGGCGGCGAAAACCCGGGCGGTCTGGAGCCGGTTGGCCGACTCGATGATCCGCCAGGCCAGGCCCTGGGCTCCGCCGGAGCCGGCCACGAACTCGGCGACCACGGCCCCGATGACAGCCAGGGCGGTGGCCACCTTGTGCCCCTCGACGAGGGCCGGAATGGCCGACGGCAGGCGCAGGCGAAGCAGGCTCTGCCAGCGGTCGGCGCCATAGAGGGCGAACAGGCGCTTGAGGTCGGGATCGGCGGCCCGCAGGCCGGTGGCGGCGCCCGAATAGATGGGGAAGAAGGCGACGATGGTGGCCAGCACGATGATGGCGCGCTGGGGATGGTCGAGGCCGGTCCAGATCATCACCAGCGGCGCGATGGCGATGACCGGGGTGACCTGGATGGTGACGGCGACCGGCTGGATGGCCTTCTCGATCAGGGGACTGAGTCCCCCCAGCAGGGCCAGCGTGCACGCGCAGGCGCTGGCGACGGCCAGGGCGGTCAGGGCCATCGACAGGGTGGTCCAGGCAGCGGCGGCCAGGGCCGGCCAGTCCTGCATCAGGCTGGTCCAGACGGCGCTGGGCGCGGGCAGCAGGTAGACGGGCACGGCGAAGGCGCGGCAGCCGATCTCCCAGCCGGCCAGCAGCACCACGACCAGGGCCAGGGGGGCCAGGATGTCGATCAGGCGCTTCATGCCACGCCCCCGGCCAGCAGGCGGGAGACGGTCTCGGCCGCCTGGCGGAAGCCGGCCGTGGTGCGGAAGCCCTCGGGACGCGGCATCGCGCCCTCGATGGCCAGTTGGCCGGCGATGCGGCCGGGGCCCGGGGTCATCACCACCACGCGGCCGGCCATGTAGACGGCCTCCTCGACGTTGTGGGTGACGAACAGGATGGCCGGTTTGAACTCGGCCCACAGGCCCAGAACGTCGTCGGCGAGGCGCCGGCGGGTAATCTCGTCGAGGGCCGCGAAGGGCTCGTCGAGCAGCAGCAGGCGGGGCCGCGTGGCCAGGGCCCGGGCCAGGGAGACACGCATGGCCATGCCGCCCGAAAGCTGCGCCGGCCGCGCCGCCTCGCTGCCGGTCAGCCCGACCTTGGCCAGCCAGTCGGCGGCCAGGGCGCGGGCCTCCGGGCGCGCCAGGCCGCCCAGTTCCAGGGGCAGGGCGACATTGCCGACCGCCGAGAGCCAGGGAGCCAGGGTCGGGGCCTGGAAGACCAGCGCGGTCTCGCCGCGGCCCGTGGCCCGCGTCACCACGCCGCGCGTCGGCGGCTCGAGCCCGGCCAGGAGCCGCATGGCCGTCGACTTGCCGCAGCCGGACGGCCCGACCAGGGCGACCACCTCGCCGGCCTCGAGAGTCAGGTCTACCGGACCCAGCGCCAGCCCGCGGGCGTACTCGACCTCAACCGCTTTGAGGTCGGCGATCATCTCAGGCCTTGGCGGCCTTCAGGAAGTCCAGCGTGTAGGCCTGGTGGTAGTCCATGTCCTTGGGGTAGACGCCCTGCTCGCTGGTCACCTTGAAGAACTCGGCCCAGCGGGCGTCGCTCATCGCGCCGATGCCCGAGGTCTTGGCGTCGCCGCTGTCGACGATGCCGTACTGGTTCATCACCTCGCGGGCGTGGGCCAGCAGTTCGGGGGTCATCTCCGGATTGTCCTTGAGGATCAGGGCGTCGGCGGCGGCCGCGTCGCCGGCCAGATAGGCCTTCCAGCCGACCGCGCTGGCCTCGACGAAGGCGCGGACGGCGTCGGGGTTGCGCAGGATCAGCTTGTTGGGAGCCAGCAGCATGGTGGCGTAGCCGGGGTAACCCTCGTCGGCCAGCAGGAAGACGGCCGGCTTCATCCCGGCCTCCTTCTCGATCGTATAGGGCTCGCTCGACAGGTAGCCCTGCTGGATGGCCCGCTTGTCGGCCAGGAAGGGAGCGGCGCTGTAGTTGTAGGCCCGGACCTGATCGTCGGTGAAACCGTACTTCGACCGCAACCAGACCCAGAAGGCCTCCTTCGAGGCGGCCGACAGCAGGATCGGCCGGCCCTTCATGTCGGCGATCGATTTGATGCCCTGGTCGGGGTGGGCCAGCAGGACCTGCGGATCCTTCTGCATGAAGGCGGCGACGGCCTTCACCGGCACCTTCTCCTTGACCAGGTTCAGCGCGATGAAGCTGTTCGAGCCCATGCCCAGTTCGATGGCCTCGGCGGCCAGCAGCTGGGGCACGTTGACGCCCGGGCCACCCTGTTTGATCTCGACCGCCAGGCCACGCCGGGCGTACTCGCCGCTGGCCAGGGCGTGGTAGAAGCCGCCGTGCTCGGCCTGGGCCTTCCAGTCGGTGGCGAAGCGGATGCGGGTCTTGCCGGGCGGGGTTTCAGGCGCCTTGGAACAGGCCGCCGCCAAAGCCATGATACCCCCGGCCAGAACCATTCGACGAGACGTCATTCCACCCTCCCTCAAAGCGCTGAGGAAGGTAGGGCGACCGGCGTTCGCCGCCAAGGGGTTCAAGGGAAAAGTGGGGGGCCAAAACGAGCAAGAGGGCGAAGCATCCGGTTGCCCGGCGGCCTCACCCTCTTACCCAGTTCCCCGAAGGGTTCTGGTGGCCGAGTGGTGGTGGCTGGCGTGGGGTCCGGATTGCTCCGGTCTTCAACCAACCGACCCCTGACCGGTTTCCGTGGGTCTCCCCTCGGTCCTAAAGTCTGGAGCCGTTCCGCTCGCTTGGCCTTCCGGTTTCCCGTCTCGCCCGCGCCGCAGTTCCTCTCGACAAGTGGAGGGTGTCACCGCTCCGGGCCGGCCGCAACAGGCCCGTGGCCCGTGGATGTGAGCCGAGGTCGGACGATCTGGGGACGGCTTGTGGATAAGCGGGAATAGGCGCCGCGCAGCCCTTGCCAGGCAAGGCCTGCGGGTTATCCACCGGTTTTCAGCCGGCCAGGCTCTCGCGCTTTTCCTCGAGGACCAGCCACGCTTCCTCGGCGGCGGCGAGCCTGGCGCGGGCCGCGTCCATGGCCTTCATGGTGCGGTCGAAGGCGGCCGGGTCGCGGGCGTAGAGGCCGGGGTCGGCGATCACCGCCTCCAGCTTCCCGATCTCCTGCGGCAGGCTGGCGACCAGGCCTTCCAGCTCTTCGAGCCGGCGCTGGTCCTTGTAGGTCAGCTTGGCCTTGGCGCGGGCCGGCGGCGGGGCGACCAGGGTGGCGGCCGACTTCTGCTGAGTGCGCAGGACCTGGACGCCGCTGGTGAAGAAGCCCGGGTTCTGGGCCAGGAAGTCGTTCCAGCCGCCCGGCGTCTCGACCACCTCGCCGCGGCCGTTGAGGCCGATGGTCGAGCCGGCCAGCCGGTCGATGAAGTCGCGGTCGTGGCTGACCAGGATCAGTGTGCCCTGGAAACCGGCCAGCAGGTCCTCGAGCATGTCGAGGGTTTCCATGTCGAGATCGTTGGTCGGCTCGTCGAGCACCAGCAGGTTGGCCGGCGTCGCCAAGGCGCGCGCCAGCAGCAGCCGGGCCCGCTCGCCGCCCGACAGGGTGGAGACCGGCTGGCGCAACTGGTTGTCGCGGAACAGGAAGTCCTTGGCGTAGCCGGCGACGTGGCGCGGCGTATTGCCGACCATCACCTGGTCGCCGCCGCCGGGGGTCAGGGCCTCCCAGAGGGTGGGGCTGGCGTCGAGATCGGCCCGGGCCTGGTCGATGTAGGCGATCTCGAGGTTGGTCCCCAGCTGCACCGAACCGGCGTCCGGCTGGATCTGGCCGAGCAGCAGCTTGACCAGGGTGGTCTTGCCGGCCCCGTTGGGGCCGACGATGGCGACGCGGTCGCCGCGCTGGATGCGGGTCGAGAAGCCCTTGACCAGGACCTTGTCGCCGAACGCCTTGCTGAGGCTCTTGGCCTCGGCGACGCGTTTGCCCGACGCCGTACCGACGGCCATCTCCATGTTCAGGCTGCCGCGCGCCTCGCGCAGCACCGTCGACTTCTGCTCGCGCATGGCCATCAGCCGGCGGCGGCGGCCCTCGTTGCGGGCCCGGCGGCCGGTGACGCCGCGCTGCAGCCAGTGCTCTTCCTTGGCCAGGGCGACGCCCAGGCGGCGAAACTCGTCGGCCTCGGCCTCCAGTTGCTTCTCCGACCAGTCGTCGAAGGCGGCGAAGCCCTTGTCGAGGCGGCGGACCTTGCGGCTCTCCAGCCAGAAACAGCGGGTGGTGGTGCGCTCCAGGAAGGCGCGGTCGTGGCTGACGATCAGGGCGGCGCCGCGACTGGCCTTGAGCATGCCCTCGAGCGTCTCGATGGCCAGGATGTCGAGGTGGTTGGTCGGCTCGTCGAGCATCAGCACGTCGGGCTCTTCGGCGAAGGCCCGCGCCAGAGCGGCGCGGCGGATTTCGCCGCCCGACAGGCCGGCCGTGCTCTTGGCCGGATCGAGGCCCAGCTCGGTCAGGGTCGCCTCGGCCTGGTAGTCGAGCGCGCCGCCGGCCGTCGCGTAATCGAGCAGGGTCTCGCCGACGATCTTCGGCTCCTGCGGCACCACACTGATCCGGGCGCCGGGGCTGACGACCCGCTCGCCGGCATCCGACTGGATCTGGGCCATCAACAGCCGCATCAGCGTCGACTTGCCGGCCCCGTTGCGGCCGACCAGGCAGGCTTTCACGCCGGGCTCCAGCGCCAGGTCGACCCCGTCGAACAGGGTGGTGGCGCCGTCCACGAGGCGGACGTCTTTGAGGGCGAGGATGGGCGGGCGCATGGGAGGGCTGCGTCGTAGCGGGCCGGGGGCCGCAGGTCGAGGGCCAATGGTCACGCGAATGAAATCGATTCGCCTTAACCCTCAATGTGGGTCATGGTGCCGCCGCCGAAGGTTCTCGCCTGACGCGAACATAGATCCACCACGACGGACGGGGTCGGTGATGGCGATAAAGCTGGTTCGGCCCGACGACGAGGCCACGGTGACGGTGCTTGAGCCGCTGACGGCCGAGATCATCGATGCGTTGCGCTACTTCCGGGGCGCCTGCCATCGCAAGCAGGTCATCGAGTTCATCGAGGTCGCCCACCGCAAGGCCGGGCAGGGCGTCGATGGCCTGGCCGACGCGGTCATCTCGGCCTTCGAACGGCATCTTGGAAATGTCCGCGACGATCCCCGCCCCTTCCGCCTGCCGCTCGGCCCCGACTCCCATCGCTGGGCCCTGGCCGACAGCGCGATGAAGGGCTAGTCCGGCTTCCGGGCCTCGCCGATCGGGTCGATGCCACGGCCCTTCTCGGGGATCAGAAGTTGGCAATCGAGCAGTTCGCGGGCGGCGTTGTCGTCGCCGGCCTGGAAGCGTTTGCGAGCGTCTGCCGCCGCCCTGTCCATTCCGGCCTCGACCTGTGGTGGCTGGACCCCGCCGTCGCGCCGGGCCGCATCCATGGTCGCGAAGGCCCAGAACTCGGCGTCGCTGCGGGCCAGCCTGGCGCCGGCGGACCCGTTCTCGGCTTCAAGGTTGGACCAGGCCATGGTCAGGCCGGCGCAGGCCAGCGCTTGCGGATAGGGCGGCGGCCCCTCCGACCCGGCAAGCATCAGGCTCATGGCGATGATGATCATGCCCTGCCCTCCCGGATTTCATGAAGCCCGGGGCCAGGATTTCCGTCAAGCGCGGACCCGACACAGCGCCGCGTCAGCCGCGCTCCCGCGTGCGCTGGAAGCTGACCTTCGGATAGCGCTCGGCCACGTAGTTGATCTCCCAGGCCGACTTGGCCAGGAACACCGGGCTGTTGTCGATGTCGCTGGCCATGGCCGTGCGGTGCGTCGAGCGGAAGTTTTCGATGTCGGCGTCGGTCCCGCCCAGCCAGCGGGCCTCGGCGTAGGGCGAGGCCTCGAAGATGACGTCCAGGGCGTATTCGTTGCCCAGCCGGTCGGCCATGACCTCGAACTGCAACTGGCCGACGGCGCCGACCACGAAATCGGAACCGAGCTCGGGGCGGAACAGCTGGGTGACGCCCTCTTCGGCCAGGCCTTCGAGCGCCTTTTTCAGGTGCTTGGCCTTGAGCGGATCGCGCACCCGCACCCGGCGCAGGATTTCCGGGGCGAAGTTGGGCAGACCGGCGAAGCGCAGGGCGCCGGTCTCCGACAGGCTGTCGCCGACCCTTAAGACGCCGTGGTTGGGAATGCCGATGACGTCGCCGGCGAAGGCCTCCTCGGCCAGCTCCCGGTCCGAGGCGAAGAACATGATGGGCGCGTTGACGCTCATCTGCTTGCCAGTGCCCTGGGACTTCAGCTTCATGCCGCGCAGGAACTTGCCCGAGGTCAGGCGGAAGAAGGCGATGCGGTCGCGGTGATTGGGGTCCATGTTGGCCTGGACCTTGAAGACGAAGCCCGACACCTCGGCGTCGCCCGGCGAGACCTCGGTCGGCTGCCCGGCCTTCTCGACCCTCACCGCCTTGGGCGGCGGGGCGAAGGCGCCGAGCACCGCCAGCAACTCGTCGACCCCGAAGTGGCGCAGGGCCGAGCCGAAGATCACCGGCGTCATGTGGCCTTCGAGGAAGGCCTGGGGATCGAAAGGCTTGGACGCCTCCTGCACCAGCATGGCCCCCTCCTCGGCCTCTTCCCGCTCGGCGGGATCGAGGTAGCGGTCCACCGCATTGCCGTTCAGCGGCACGGCGGGATCGTGGCCTTCCTCGCGGTTGCGGTTGTAGGGGATGAAGGTCTGGGCCCGCAGGTCGATCATGCCCTTGAACCGCCCGCCCGAGCCGGCCGGCCAGTAGAGCGGGGCCGGGTCGAGCTGGAGCTTGGAGGCGATCTCGTCGAGCAGTTCGAAGGGGTCCTGCGCCTCGCGGTCCATCTTGTTGATGAAGGTGACGATGGGGATGTCGCGCAGGCGGCAGACTTCGAACAGCTTCAGGGTCTGTGGCTCGATGCCCTTGGCGGCGTCCAGCACCATGACGGCGGCGTCGGCGGCGGTCAGGGTGCGGTAGGTGTCTTCCGAGAAGTCCTCGTGCCCGGGGGTGTCGAGCAGGTTGAACATCAGCCCGTCGTGGTCGAACGTCATGACGCTGGCCGAGACGGAGATGCCGCGCTCGCGCTCGATCTTCATCCAGTCCGAGCGGGTGCGGCGGTTCTCGCCGCGCGCCCGCACGGCGCCGGCCGCCCGGATCGCCCCGCCGGCCAACAGCAGGTTCTCGGTCAGGGTGGTCTTGCCGGCGTCAGGGTGGCTGATGATGGCGAAGGTGCGCCGGCGCGCGGCCTCGGCGGCGGGGGTATTGGACATGGGCCGGGCTGTAGCGGGCGGAGGCCCGCTTGTCACCCTGCTCTACCGGTTGGCCTTGATCCGCCGCATCATGTCCTGGGCGTAGCTGGCCGTACCGCCGCCGTGCGGGTTGTTGGCGACGGGGCCGAGGATGACGAGGGCCTCGTCGTACGACTTCTTGCGAACCAGGGCCTGGGCGTAGAGCAGCCGCACCTGGTCGACCTGCGGCGCCAGGTTGAAGGCGATGTCGAGCACCTGCAGCGTGTTGTCCGACGGGAAGTCGCGGTCGGTCTGCTGCGCCTGTGCGAAATAATAGAGGGTCTGGTAGTTGGTCTTGTCGACCGCGAACGAGCGGGCGAGGAACTTGCTGGCGGCCTTGTAGGCGTCGACCAGCGCCTGGCCTTCGACGTCGTCGTCATGGGCCTTGTCGATCATCGACACACCCATCAGCCGCAGGACCTCGGCGTCCTTGGGATTGGCGACCAGCCATTCGTCGGCCAGCGCCTTGCCCTTGTTCCAGTCGCCCAGCCGGAACTCGGCCCGGGCCAGGGTCAGGGTGGCCAGGCGATCGCCCGGATACCTGGCGGCCCGCTCGCGCAGCAGGGCGAGGAACTTGGCCGAGTCCTCCTCCTCGCGGGCGGCGTTCTTCAGGCGCTGGCCTTCCAGCAGCAGGTCGTCGGCCGAGGGCGGCAGGGTGGTGACGGTGATGACCGGCGGGGCGAAGCCGCTGCGGGTGTAGTTGGTGTATTTCAGGCCGCTCTTCAGATAGGTGCGCAGGGTGCGTTCCAGGCCGGCCGCGTCGGCGCCCAGGATCTGGTAAAGGGACTTGGCCGGATCGCCGCCGCCCCCCACCGCCTTCATATAGGCCAGGAACTTCTCGTACCGGCCCGGATCGCTCATCATGTAGTGGGTCAGCAGCCAGGACTCGCCGTAGAAGCCGCCCTGGGCCTCCTTGGGGATGTCCCAGAAGCGTTTGCTGAGCAGGTCGTCCATCGACGGCCACTTCAGGTACTCCAGCTCCAGCACCCGGCCTTCGCCCCATTTGCCGACCTCGACCTGGGTCTTGCCGACCTTGGCGGTGTCGAAATACTCGGCGTAGCCCTCGACCAGCCAGGCCGGGTAGGCGTTGTTGAAGTACTGCAGCATGAAGTGGTGCACGTACTCGTGCTGGATGACGGTGTTTTCGCCGCGGCTGCGGATGGCGACGGCGTAGATGTCGCCCATGCTGGCCGAATAGTAGCCGCCGATGCCGTCGCCCATGCCGGGCGAGGCGCGCCTGAGGCTCGGCGAATTGGCGACCAGGAAGATCTCCAGCTTGCGCGGCGGCAGGCCGCCGGTCGCCATGCCGTGCCGGAAGCGCAGCAGGTCGTCGAAGATTTCCAGGTCGGCGACGTAGGACCGCAGCACCGTCTCGTCGCCATCGCTGTAGACGATGAAGCGCGGGCTCTCGGCCCGGATCCACTTGGCCTCGGCCGGGCTGGCGACGAGCGCCAGCATGACGACGGCGGCCAGGGCCGTCAGGATACGCGACAACATTGAAAACCCCCCGGTACTCACTCTGGAAGAGCTAAGCAAAGGCCGGGGCCCGCGTCCAGAAAATCAGGCGGCCAGGCGGCGCCAGACCTGCCGGTCGGCCTCGACCGTGGTCAGATTGCCATGCTGCTGGCGCTCATAGAGCACGGCCATGACCTCGAAACTGATCTGGGCGTAGCGCGCCGCCACCAGCTTCTCGTCGCAGCCGCGGGCCGGGGCGACGAACAGGGCGGCGTTGACCTCCGGCTGCTTGAGCAGGATCAGGCTGGCCAGGCGCCGCGAGCGCTCCGGATGGAAACGGTGCAGCAGCGGCTCTTCGGCAAAGAGTTCGCGGCCCAGTTTCTCGACAAAGCCCATGCTCAGCGCGCGGAAGCGCGGCGCCGCGACCGGCGGGGCCATCTCCGTCGGGGCCAGGTTCAGGACCACGTCGTTAAGCAGGAAAAGCATGGCGCACTCATTCTGGGGGCAGACATGAATGCGCCTCGACGGCTTTCAGGACCGTCAAGGAACGGGGTTAACGGGACTCGACCGCCTCGGTCAGGAAATGGCGGCCCTCGCGGTCCTCGATCTCGACCACCCAGAGGTCGGGGTCGATACGGGCGGTGCGGGCGATGTAGGCGTCGAGATCGCTCTCGACCGTGCTGGCCACCGGCTGCATCCAGAAGCGTTCGCCGTCGCCGCGGGTGGCCTCGCTGTAGAGCCGCGCCCCGCCTTCGCTCCGGTTGACCGCCTTGACCAGCACCGAGCCGGCCCGGGCGTCGCCCTTGCGCGCGACCACGGCGAAGGCGCCGGCCAGCTCGGCGCGGCGGATCAGGGCGCCGACCCAGATGTCGGTGGAAAGCAGCAAGACCGGACTCTCTTTTCGGCGCGCCGCTAACCGGATGGTAGGGCAACCGCCGTTATGGTGCGCCGATAACAATAGAGAAATGCGGACCGATGACGAGCCTGCGCGAGCAGATCAAGGGTCGGGCCGCCTGGTGGTCGGTGGGTTTGATCTGTGTCGCCCTGGTGGTGACCAGTCGTCCCGCGCATGCCGCCGGGGGGGCCCTGGACCTGCTGTACGAGCGAACCGTGATGAGCGCGGCCGACCAGCGCTGCGCCCTGTTCACGCCGGAGATCAAGGCGGCGCTCGACGCCTCGCGGCTGCAGGCGCGCGGCGCGGCGCTGCGGGCCGGGGCGCCGAAGGAGGCGCTCGCCGAGACCGAGGGCCGCGCCTGGCGAAAGGCCCGGGCCGTCGACTGCCGCTCGCCCGACATCGCCACCGCCGCCGGCCGGGTGCGCGGCGCCTTCGCCGGCTACGCCCATCTGGCCCGTATGGACTATCCCGGAGAGGTCGCCGGCTGGAGCGCCGACCGCTCGGTCTCCAAGGCCGGCGAGCGCTGGAAGCTGTCGCAGACCAGCAATTTCGGCTGGGACCGCCTGCGCTTCGGCCTGGCCGGCCAGTACGGCGGCCCGCAGCTGACCGCCGTCGCCGTCTTCGCCGACAACGCCACGCCCTATTCGGCCCGGCTGGTCGTCCGTGACGTCACCCGCACCAGCGGCCCCTATCTGGACAGCCGGTCGCGCGGCAAGGGCGGCAAGCTGACCCTGGTCGCCCGCACCTCGCCCCGCTCGGCCTCCCGGGTTTTCACGGCCGAGTCCCGCGGGGCCGCCGGCCCCATGATGATGCCCGAGGGCGCCAAGTCAGGCTGGGCCTTCCGCTTTTCGCCAGCCGCCCAGGCGGCGCTCGCCGGCCTGGATCCGCGCGAGGCGGTTGTGGTGGAGTTCGTCTTCGCCGGTCCGAACGGCGACAAGGTCCGCCAGGCGCATCTCGAGGTCGGTGACTTCGCGGCGGGCCGCGCCTTCCTGGCCGCGGGCGCGCGCTAGGCTCACCGCACCGGGTTGAAGGCCACCACATTGTCGCCGGCCGGCTCCGCCGGCGCCGCCGGCGGCAACAGCACCGGCAGGCGGATGGTCACCGTCGTCCCCTGCCCCAGCGTGCTCTCGATGCCCATCTCGCCGCCGTGCAGCTCGGCAAACGAGCGCACCAGCGACAGGCCAAGGCCGGTGCCGAGCGCCCGGCGGTCGCTGTCGCCGGCCTGCTCGTAGGGCCGGCCGAGCCGTTCCAGATCCTCGGCCCCGATGCCGACGCCGGTGTCGGCCACCACCCGTTCGAAGAAGCCTTCGAAGCCGTGCGCCGTCACCGTGATCGCCCCGCCCTTGGGCGTGAACTTCAGGGCGTTGGAGACCAGGTTCAGCACGATCTGCTTGAGCGCCCGGCGGTCGGCGTCGATCTCCAGCGGCTGGGTCGGCAGCATGCCGCGCAGCTGCACCCCGGCCCCGTCGGCCTGCAGCCGCATCAGCCGCAGGGCGGCGCTGACCGCCTCGCGGGCGTCGAACGGCTCGCGCGACAGCTCGAAGCGGTCGGCCTCGATCTTCGACATGTCGAGCACGTCGTTGATCAGGTCGAGCAGGTGGCTGCCGGCCTCGTGGACCAGGCCGCTGTACTCGCCGTACTTGTCCGGCATCGGGCCGAACAGCCGCTGCCGCATGATGTCCGAGAAGCCCATGATGGCGTTGAGCGGCGTGCGCAGCTCATGGCTCATGTTGGCCAGGAAGCGCGACTTGCCGCTGGCCAGCGTCTCGGCGTCGGTCTTGGCCTGTTCCAGCGCCGCCTCGCGGGCGTGGTCGGTGGTGGCGTCGCGCACCAGGGCCAGGATCATGTCGTCCTCGGCCCGGCGGAAGGAGACGGAGACCCAGCGGTCCTGGGCGGTCAACGGAGCGAAGGCGACCTCGGCCCGCCCTTCCGTGGCGGCCGTCTTCAGGGCGGCGGCGACCGGCTCGCGCTGCGCCGCCAGCGCCGGCAGGCCCAGCTGCACCAGGGCGTCGGTGTCGATGCCCTCGGGCGCGCGGCCGTAGAGGGCGCGGACCTTGCCGTGCGGATAGAGGGCGACCAGCAGATGCGGCTGACCCGACAACAGGCCGGTCAGCCGTTGGGCCTCGCTGTCCTGGCGATCCTCGACCTCGCGGCGACGGCGGCGCGACAACAGCAGGCCCGAACCGAGCGTCATGACGATCACGGCCATGCCGAGCAGGCCGAGCGCCATGGCCACCGGCGGACTGGGCGGCTGCAACGACACGCCCAATAGCTGGCCGAGGGCGGCGACGGCGGCGGCGGCGATCGACAGCAGGGCCCCGGCGGCGGTCAGCCGGTCCTTGCCCATAACCAAAGCTATGGCCAGCGGCGCCAGGCACAGCACCCCCAACGGCCCGCCGACCCCGCCCGACAGCAGGGCGCCGAGCACGCCGGCGGCGGCCGACAGGGCGAGCAGCAGCAGGGGATCGGGGCGCGCGGACTTGCGCGCCTCGGGTGTGGCGTCGGCAACTTGATCGGTCGGATCGTCGGTCAACGGCCTAAACTTGGCGTCCCTGCCCCACTGTTGGTCGTTAAGACTTTAGCCGCCCGGGGCCGCAAGCAGAAGCACGCACAATCGGCGGGCGACGGATCAAGCGGGGAGCCTTTGTGGACAACGATTTCGTGGAAACGGATTCGTAAGCGGCGGCTGGCACAACCGTGTGGAAGCCGCACAGAAGCGCGGCGCGAAAGGCCAGAATGACCCGCGCGGCGCGCCAGACTGTCGTCCCCTTCGAGCCACCGGCCACCGTCCGGGAGGACGTCGCGGCCGAGCGCCGGGCCGTCTTCGACGAGCAGAAGAAATCCTTCCTGCGCATGGTCAGCCACGAGCTGCGCACGCCGCTCAACGCGGTGATCGGCTTTTCCGAGATCCTGTCCTGCGAACTCTACGGCCCGCTCGGCGCGCCGCAGTACCGGGAATACGCCGAACATATCCGGGCCAGCGGCCACAAGCTGCTGACCATCGTCAACCAGGTGCTGGAGATCGCCCGGCTGGAAGGCCACGCCGCCGACATGGACATGGGGTCCGAGCCCCTGGACCATGCGCTGGAGGACACCCTCGAACAGCTCAGCGTCGACCTGCGCGAGAGCGGCGTCAGCATCGACATCGCCGACGACACCGCCCTGCCCAGCGTGATGGCCGACGGCCGCGGCCTGCGCACCATGCTGTTCAACCTGCTGCAGAACGCGGTGACCTGGTCGCCGCCGGGCGGCGTGGTCAGCGTCTCGGCGACGGAGCGGGCCGGTATGATCGACATCGTCGTCAGCGACAGCGGCCCCGGCGTCGATCCGGCCGACATCCCCCGCCTGCTCAAGCCCTTCGAACAGGGGCAGTGCGCCCTGACCCGCAAGACCAACGGCGCCGGTCTCGGCCTGCCGATCGTCGAGGCGCTGAGCGGGGCCATGGGCGGCGCCTTGACCCTGGTCTCGGCCAGGGGCGAGGGCTTGACGGCGCGGCTGAGCTTGCCGGCCGCCTGATCGGGGTCTAATCCCCGGGCCATGACTTCCCCCATCGACGCCGAACTCGCCGCGCTCGCCGAGGACTTCGACCTGATCGGCGATTGGGAAGAGCAGATCAGCTACGTCATTGACCTGGGCCGCGAGCTCGGCCCCCTCAGCGAGGCCGAGCATTCCGAGGCCAACAAGGTGCGCGGCTGCGCCAGCCAGGTCTGGCTGGTCAGCGGCAGGGACGGCGATGTCCTGACCTTTAGGGGAGATTCCGACGCCCACATCGTGCGCGGCCTGATCGCCATCCTGCTCAAGTTCTACTCCGGCCGCACCCCGGCCGACATCCTGGCCTTCGACGCCAAGGCCGCCTTCAAGCGCCTGGGCCTGGACGGCACCCTGTCGACGCAGCGGTCGAACGGGCTGGCCTCGATGGTGGAGCGGATACGCCGGGACGCGGCCGGAGCGCTTTAGGCGGCCAGCGTCGCGCCGACACTGCGTGCTTCGACACGCGCCTACGGCGCTGCTCAGCATGACTATCTTTTGGAAGCCCTACCCAAGTTAGCCATCTGAGCAGCCCGCGCAGCGGGCGTGTCGAAGGACGCACCCGCCGTCGGCCTCCCATGATGCTGTCGGCTCCGCGACAATCCAGGCAGGTCATCGAACCGCCCGGCGATTACCGCTTCCTTCTTTGCCCGCGTCCAACGCTTCAGCCGCCGCTCCCAGTCGATGGCGTCGTGGATGCTCTCGAACTCAGCGGCGTAGACGCATTCAAACGGTTTGCGAGTGGCAACGTAGCTGTTTTGGCTCTCGTAGTGCTGCTGCATGCGCTGTTCGAAATTCGTCGTCAGCCCCGTGTAGTAGCTGTCGTCCGCGCACCTCAGAATATAGACCCAGGCGGCCATGGGTTTGCGTCCTTCGACACGCCGGCTTCGCCGGCTGCTCAGGATGACTACCGTTAGGAGTTGGCGGCAAGTGTCAGGCTGAGCCCGACACACCGAAGCCTCAGGCCGCGCGGATTCCGCTCGAATAGACGGTGCGCTCGCTCTTCAGGCCGATGACCGCGTCATAGCCGAGGATCATGTCGACCTCGGAGCCGTCGCTGGCCAGCGGCAGGCGCAGCCACAGGGTCGAGACGTGGGAGGCGCCGCGCCAGGCCATGCTGTGCGAGCCGACGCGCGGCTTGCGGTCGGCGACCACGGCGTTCAGTTCGGTCTTCCAGTAGTCGGCGGCGGTGGTGCTGTAGAGGTCGGTCAGCTTCATGCCGGTGATCTCGCGGCCGTAGACCGAGTAGAGACCGGTGCCGGCCAGCCGCTGGCGGTAGTCGATCGTGCCGTCCTCGAGACGGACGACGTCGATCAGGCTGACCGTGGGCAGCAGGCGTTTGAAGGCTTCCGGACAGATGTCGGCGCGGGCCGGCAGACGGCCCGAGCGGCGCTGAGCGGCCCAGTAACGCAGGAGCTCTTCGTGAGCGCGGGCTGCTAGAGCCGAGGCGCCCAGTTGCGCGACCATCTACAGAATCCTTAACAACCCTTTGAATCACCTGTGATTCACTATCGCTTAACCGACGAATCGGGGGCAAGGGTTTTTTCGCCGTAGCGGGGAAGATTCTGTTTTTGAGTCAATCAAAAAGAGAATCCGGGTCTTCGCCGCCAGACCACGAGTCAACGAAAACGCCCGCCGGAATCTCCGGCGGGCGTCCCGAGTCGACCGTGAGTCGACGATGAGTCTTTAGCGGCGCTTCTTGGCCTGACGGCCGCCCTGGCCGAGGCCCATCTGCTTGGCCAGGTCCGAGCGGGCCTTGGCGTAGTTCGGCGCGACCATCGGGTAGTCCTTGGCCAGGCCCCACTTGGCCCGGTACTCTTCGGGGCTCATGTCGTACTTGGTGCGCAGGTGGCGCTTCAGCGACTTGAACTTGCGGCCGTCTTCCAGGCAGATCAGGAAGTCGGGGGTGATCGAACGCTTGACCGGAACCGCCGGCTCCTTGGGCGCGACCTCGACGGTCTCGACGCCGGTGGCAACGCCGCTCAGCGCCTTGTGCACCGACTGGATAAGCGCCGGAATGTCGTTGGCCGACACGGAGTTGTTGCCGACGTATGCGGAAACGATGTCGGTCGTCATCTCGATGATGGCGGATTTATCTTCCATGGCCGGGGGTTCCATTTGGAAATTGTTGGGTTGTTTCTTGCCCGGACGCGTCGCCCGGCTGATGGCTGCATAAGCCGTGTCGCCAATGAAGACAACCCCAACGGCGATATTTGGAACAACAGTAGAGTGTTGCTGTGCAGCAGGCAGCGGCTCAGCGGATAGTCGTCAGTTGACGGTCAAAACCTGAGGATTCACCGGCTTATCGCGCGAAATCACGGCCCAGGGCGAGCATGGCCGCCCGTTGTGGGGCGGAGAATTCATCGACGGCGTCGTCGTCGCCTTCGCGAATGGCCTTCATCAGGCTCGGCGTCAGGGCCGAGGACAGGGCCCAGTTCCAGTAGCGCAGCACCGTCTGGGCGCGATCGACGGCCAGGGAATCGAAGCAGGTCAGCACCCGGTCGAGGGCCGGGGTGACATTGCCGGCCCCGTCGGTCTCCGGCCGGCGCAGGCCGCGCCAGAGGGCCTTCACGGCCCCGCGCGGCAGGCCGGTGGCCTTGCACAGGATGGCGATCGGCTCGCCGCCCGGATCGGTCATGATCTTGGCGCCGGTCATCGGCTTGAGGCCTGAGAGGTAGCTGATCTCCTCGGCCAGTTCGCGGGTCATGCCGCTCTGGGCGGCGGCCACCGCCTCGTCGAGACTGCCGAACGGGCTCTTCTCGATGGCGGCGCGGTTGCGCTGGCGCCGCTCGATGAACTGCAGGGCCTTGCGGGTCAGCGGATCCTGCCAGCCCTCCTCGGCGGCCAGGGAGAAGAGGTCGCCGACCGCGTCCTGCAACACCTCGCGGGAGACGGCGAACCTTTGCAGGATCAGCCGCCGGCAGTCGGCGTCGGCCCACCAGAACATGATGTAGGCGTGACTGGGCCGCAGCTCCGGCCGCCGCAGCAGCAAGGCGATCAGCCGGGGATTGTCGCGGGTGCAGCCGACGATGGTCTCCAGCGCCCCGTGGCTGAGGCGGGCCATGTCGTTGCGCAGCAGGGCTTCCAGCACCGGCTGCTCGCAGCGGCGGACCAGGGCGTCGACAACCGCCTCGCCGACGCCGCGGCGCAGGGCGATCAGGCGGCGGTGCTCGGGGGCGGCGTAGAGGGCGCAGTCGATCAGGTCGGCGTCGCCCAGGTGCTGGCTGTGCTCGAGCAGGTTGGAGGCGATCTCGATGCTGTCGCGCAGCAGCATGCGGGCCAGGGCCGGCGGCACGTCGGCGATGTTGGCCAGCCGGCGGGCGACCTTGCCCCGCTCCTCGGGGGCGGCCTCGCGCAGCATCTCGATCAACAGATCGGAGGTCATCGCCCGCTCGAACGAATTGACCCGGCTGCCCGGCAGGCAGACCACGTCGGCCAGGCGCTTGAGCAGGGTGGCGCGCGAGCGGACCTGCGGCGCAGTCATGGGCGCCGCCCCCGATGGCTCGGGGGCGTCCTCGACGGGCAGCAGGGGTGCGGGCTCGCTCATCAGGACTCCGGTTCCGGCGATCAGCTTAAGCCCTCGCCGTTAACTACCGGTGACGAACGCCCGTCCCTCGAGAAGCGCTCGACCGGTTTAAGCGAAACTCGCCCGGTCCGGCTTGGAGGCCGGATGGGTGCGGGTGAACAGGTTGCTGCGCTCGATGAAGATGCTCACCCCGGCCAGCGCCGCGATGGCGACGGCCAGCAGGAACATGGCGCCCTTGTCGGTCGGCAGGTTCAGGGCGTCGATCTGGGCCGCCGTCATCCCCTGGGCCAGGGCCTGCGACAGCGGGCCGGGCTTGGGAATCTGCCAGCCCAGCCAGGGCGACAGGTGGAAGGCGATGGCGCCGAGGGCCACGAACAGTCCCAGCATGGCGCCCCGTTGCCGCATGGCCGGCCAGATGACCAGGGCCGCCGCGACCAGCTCCAGCACGGCGGTGACATACCGCAGGCCAGGCTCGAACAGACCGATCCCCGACCGGGCCGCGATCAGGCCGAAGACGGGGTTGGGATCAAGACCGAAAAACTTCTGAAAACTCATGGCCAGCAACAGCCCAGCGAGCGCAAGGCCGAACGACCAGCTCAACACGCGATCCATCATGGCATATTCTCCCGCGAGACTCTGTGAGGTCTCTGCGGGGACAAGATTGCGCCCGGGGCTTAACTTTGACGAGTCACGCTTCCGCGACGGAAATCGCGGGCGAATTCTTTACTTGAACTCGGGTTCTTCCCAATCGGGCCAGATGTCGGGCAGTTCGCTTGACACCTTGTTCGGATAGTTGGGGGCCCGCTTCTCAAGGAAGGAAGTCACCCCCTCCTTGGCGTCGCCCTGCGCGCCGCGGAACTGGATGGCCCGGCTGTCGGCGCGGTGGGCGTACATCGGGTGCGGCGCCCCGACATTGCGCCAGAGCAGCTGGCGGGTCAGGGCGATGGACACCGGGGCGGTGTTGTCGGCGATCTCGCGGGCCAGGGCGCGGGCCGCCGGCAATAGGTCTTCGGGGGCGTGCAGCGAGCGCACCAGGCCGCCGTCCCTGGCCTCCTGGGCCGGGAAGACGCGGCCGGTGTAGCACCACTCCAGGGCCTGCTGCATGCCGACCAGGCGCGGCAGGAACCAGGACGAGGCCGCCTCCGGCGTGATGCCGCGGCGGGCGAAGACGAAGCCGAACTTGGCCTCGGTCGAGGCCATGCGGATGTCCATGGCCAGTTGCATGGTCACGCCGATGCCGACGGCGGCGCCGTTGACGGCGGCGATGACCGGCTTCTTGCATTCGTAGATGCGCAGGGTCAGGCGGCCGCCGCCGTCGCGGTAGACGCCGCCCACCTTGCCGCTCTCGCGGGCGTCCTCGTTGCGCGAGGCGTAGTCGAAGGTCGAGCCGCCGGTGCCCAGGTCCGCCCCGGCGCAGAAGGCGCGGCCCGAACCGGTGACGATCACCGCCTTGACGTTGTCGTCGGCGTCGATCTCGTCGAAGCAGTCGATCATCTCCAGCATCATCTGGGCGGTGAAGGCGTTCATCCGCTCGGGCCGGTGCAGGGTCAGGGTCGCGATGCCGTCTTCCACGACGTACTGGATGGTTTCGTAGGCCACGGAGCGGCTCCCTCTATTGATCTGACGGCATAGAACGCGCCCTCCCTCGCGGAAGGCAAGAACCCTAGCCGCTGAACGCCACGCCCAGACGCCGAATGGCGTGGACGAAGTTGTTCGGCGCGATGTCGATGTCGCCGGTCCAGCGGATGTCCGGGTAGCGGGCCAGCAGCTGGCGCCAGGTCTCTTCCAGCTGCAGCTGGGCGACGCGTTTGCCGATGCAGACGTGGGGCCCGTAGCCGAAGGCGATGTGCTTGTCGGCGTTGGCGCGGGTGACGTCGAGGCGGTCGGGATCGGCGAACACCGCGGCGTCGCGGTTGGCCGAGCCGTAGTACATGATCACCTTCTGGCCCTCGAGGATGCGCTGGCCGGCGACCTCGGCGTCGCGGGTGGCCGTGCGGCGCATGTAGATGACCGGGCTGACCAGGCGGATGAACTCGTTGACGGCGCCGGGCAGCAGACTGTCGTCGGCCAGCAGCTTCGCCCTCTGGTCGGGGTGTTCGGTGACCAGCTTCACCGAACCGGACAGGGTGTTGCGGGTCGTGTCGTTGCCGGCGAAGACGATCAAGAGCCAGCTGCCGTCGAGATACTCGTCGGCCAGGAAGTCGCCCTCGAGCTGGGCGCGGGCGATGGCGCTCATCAGGTCGGGCTGGGGGTCAAGGCGGCGCTTGTGCAGCATGTGCCGGCCGTAGTCGAACATCTCCTCGACGTTGGTGTTGAAGTCCTGGATGAACTGCATCAGCTCCAGGGTCGGGCCGGCCGACAGGGTGGCCTGTTCGGTGGCCATGTTCTGGGCCAGCTCCAGATAGTGCATCCATTTCAAGAATTTGGGCCGATCCTCCTGCGGCACCCCGAGGATCTCGCAGAGGGTGAACAGCGGCAGTTGCGAGGCATAGGCCTCGACGAAGTCGAGCTCGCCCCGGCCGGCCATCTGGTCCAGCAGCCGACCGATCTCAGCCTTCACCTTGACCTGCAGTTCGCGCAGATAGCCGGGGGTGAAGTAGGGCATGTGTTCGCGGCGCAGCTGCAGGTGCCAGGGCTGGTCCATGTTGATCATGGCGTCCATCGAGGCGCGGAACAGCAGGGCGTGGCGCTGCTCGGGCTTGCCGACGGCCATCAGGATGCCGCCGCGCTGCGAGGAGAAGGTCTCCGGGTCGCCGTTGACGGTCATGACGTCGGCGTGGCGGGTCACCGCCCAGAAGCCGGGCCCCTCGCGCGGTTCGCGGTGCCACATGACGGGCGCTTGCGTGCGCATGCGGGCGAAGTCGGCCCAGGGCTGGCCGTGGGCGAAGTTCATCGGGTTGCAGAGGTCGACGCCCTCCAGGGTCGGCCAGGCGAGCGGCGTGTCGGGGCCCGGACGGGCCTCCTGGACAGTCTGGCTGAGCAGATCCACGACGTCTCTCCCTGGTATATTATCGTTGTTTACCCGGGACCTTGGCCCCTCCCGGCGCCGGCGCCAAGGGATGACGTGGCGTCAGGCCACGAGCTTGTGCGCCGCCAAGCGCGCGTAGAGGGGCCGGGCTTGGTCGGCGATGCGGCGCAGGTCGTCCGGCAGGTCGGCGCTGGTTTCGGCCGGCGGCGGGCCGAAGCCCGTGGAGCGCTCGACGGCGTCGTACCAGGCCGGAGCCCAGACGCCGTCGCTGTCCCGCGGCCCGGCCGACCAGGCCAGCATGCGGTCGCTGAAACGGATGCCCAAGGCCGCGCAGAGGGCGGTCAGGGTCTCTTCCGGCGCGGCCAGCACATCGGCGCCCTCGATCACCGGCGGGGCCTTGCCCAGGCGGTCGCATTCGCGGTCGAACAGCTCGCCCTGCCGCTCGACGCCGATGTCGGCCAGGGTCACCTCGCCGCGCTTGCGGACGTAGGAGGCGAGCACGGCGGCCGGATCGCGGATCAGGAAGGCGTTGAGGCAGGACGCCGTCCAGCCGAGGTCGATGCCGGGCAGCATGTGGTGGGTCATGTGCTTCTGGTAGAAGACCGGCGCGGCGCCTGGCCCCTCCCCGGCCATGTCGGCGGCGACCTGCGTCCAGTCGGCCGACTGCGAGGCCAGCACCTCGTCGCGCATCGGATGATCCAGGCCGGTGGCGGCCAGGTAGGCGGCGTAGAAGGGCTCGTCGACGACGGCGGTGTCGGGACGGTTCTCGAAGGCGCGCATCATCGCCGTGGAGATGTTGCGCGGTCCCGACCACATGGCGATGCGCAGGGTCATCGGGCGGCCTCGGCGTCCTTCAGGGCTTCGTACAGCCCCCGCAGGCGGGTGGTGACCGGGCCCGGCAGGGTCAGCGGCAGGGTGACGCCGTCGATCTCGCGCACCGGGGTCAGGCCGCCGAAGGTGCCGGTGACGAAGGCCTCGTCGGCGCCGCGGGCGTCGTCGAGCGGGAAATCGCCCTGGGCGAAGGGGATGGCGTTGTCGCGGGCGAGCTTGATGACATTGCCGCGGGTGACGCCGTTGAAGCAGTAGGCGTCGCGCGAGGTGCGCAGCTCGCCGTCGCGCACCCAGAAGAAGTTGGTGGCGTTGCAGCTGGCCACGAAGCCCGCCGGGTCGAGCATCAGGGCCTCGTCGGCGCCGGCGCGGATCGCCTGCTGCAGGGCCAGGATCAGGTTCAGGCGGCTGTGGGAGTTGAGCCGCATGTCGAACATCTCGGCCGGGGTGCAGCGGATGTCGACGCTGGCCAGTTTCAGGCCCTGGGTCACGATGGTGGGGGCCGGCGCCTTCCACTCGGCGACGATGACGATGGTCGGTCGGCCCAGCGCATTGCGTGGGTCCTGGTTGGCGGCGGCCTTCTCGCCGCGGGTGACCATCAGACGGATGTGGACGCCGTCGGTCATGTCGTTGGCGGCGAAGAGGTCGTGGAGCGCGTCGACGAGCTGGGCGCGGGTCTTGCCGATGTCGAGCTCGATGGCGGCGGCGCCCTCGAACAGGCGATCGAGGTGGGCGCCCAGGAACATCAGCCGGCCCTTGTGCAGGCGCAGGCCCTCCCAGACCCCGTCGCCCAGCACGAAACCGGCGTCGAAGATCGAGACCTTGGCCTCGGCCTTGGGAACCAGGGCGCCGTTCAGCCAGACCAAGGCCGTGGCGTTGCGGGGATCGGCGGCGAAATCCTGACTTCCGGCCAAGCGGGGCTCCTTCCGAATCGCGGATGGAAGAGAACCACGAAAACCCTGATCGCGGCACGGGGGCGCCCGTCAGCTCACAACTTCAGAGCACGCGTCGCCATGCAGGTTGGAAAATAGCTGGAACGCCCCGTGTCGGGCGTCCCGCTGTCCCTGTCCTCGAACATGTGGGTCAGGACGAAGCCGGCCTGGAGCTGGCCGCCGATCTGGGCCTCCAGCGTATGACTGAACTCCACCGTGTGATCGCGCGCGATGACGCGCTGAAGCTCTTCCGGCGGAAGATCGGCGACGTCGGCGTAGGGCAGCGAAAACCGCACCACGAGTTCGCCCCGCTCCTGGGCCTCGGCGTCGAAGATGTAGACGATCGGGTTCATGAAGCCGGCCAGCAGCACGCCTCCGCGCCTCAACACCCGAAAACATTCCCGCCACACCGGCTCGATGTCGGGCGCGAAGCAGTTCGAGACGGGATGGAAGACGATGTCGAAGCTGTCGTCGGCGAACGCCGACAGGTCGTGCATGAACCCCTGCCGGGTGACGATGGCGAGGCCATCGCGACGCGCGACCGCCTGGTCTTGCGCCAGCTGTTTGGCTGAGGCGTCGAACACGACGACGCGAGCGCCGGCGGCCGCCAAGATGGGGCCTTGCT
>JAQGIK010000170.1 GCA_028291265.1 Caulobacter sp.
GCCGACCTCGCCGCCGGAAGGCAGTCCGCCGCCGGGCAGGCCCCCGCCCGGAAGGCCGCCGCCACCGCCCGGCAACGACGGCAGCTGGGCCGCCGCCGGCCCGGCCAGCAGCAGGACGAGCGCCAAGGCGCCGCACAGGCGACGAGCCGCTCTTCTGTCGGAACTGTGCTCCATCGCGGTCGCCTCCACACCGCCGGCCGAAGTCCGCAACGCCCAAAGGCGATTGGGGTTGCGGGATCGGCCGACACGATATCTCTTTTCCTGTGGAAGAAACGTCCCGTGGTCGTCGTTTCATCCCTGAAGAGGTGAACTCCTTGGACCCGTTCGAGCGCGGGATCGTCGATCTGCTGCCGCGCCTGCGCCGTTTCGCGCGGGCGCTGGCCGGGTCGTCGGCCGATGCCGACGACCTGTGCCAGATCGCTGTCGAGCGGGCCTTGGCGAGGCGGGCCCAATGGATCGCCGGCACGAGACTGGACAGCTGGACCATGCGCATCCTGAAGAACGCCTGGATCGACGAGACCCGCAGCCGGGGCCGCAAGGCCCGGCTGTTCGACGCCCCCGAGGCCGGCGAGCGGGTCGCCGACCCGAGCATCGCCGGCCCCGCCGAGCGCGACGACGCCTACGCCGTCGGCCAGGCCATGGCCCGGCTGCCCGACGACCAGCGGCTGGCCGTCGCCCTGGTGCTGGTCGAGGGCCTGTCCTACGCCGAGGCGGCGCAGGTCATGGAAGTCCCGTCCGGCACCGTCGCCAGCCGGGTGGCGCGCGGCCGCATGGGGCTGATGGCGCAGCTGGAGGAGGCCGGATGACCAGCGACCCCCACATCCCCGACGAAACCCTGATCGCCTATCTCGACGGCGAGCTGGACGAGGCCGGCATGGCCGCGGTCGACGCGGCGCTGGGCGGCGATCCGGCCCTGGTCGACCGGCTGGAAGCCCATGCGGCCCTCGCCAACCGGGTGCGGGCCGCCTATGCGCCGGTGATCGACGAGCCGGTTCCGGCAGGCCTGGCCGGGCTGGTCCGGCCCCCGCAAAGCAACGTCGTCAAACTGCCCGAGCGGCGCAGACCCCTGCCGAACTACGCCTGGTGGGGCGCCATCGCCGCCACCCTGGTGGTCAGCGTCATGCTGTTCGGCCGCGAGCTGTCCCCGGGCGATCCGGTCGGGGCCGGCATGGCGGCGCGCGGCGACCTGGCCCGGGCCCTGACCGTCCAGGCCAGCAACGATCGCCACGGCGAGGTCGCCATCGGCCTGACCTTCAAGGATCAGGCGGGACGCTACTGCCGCACCTTCGCCATGGACCAGATGTCGGGCCTGGCCTGCCGCGAGAAGGAGGCCTGGAAGGTCGAGGTCGCCGCCCGTCAACCGGCCACGGCCAGGACCGAATACCGTCAGGCGGCCAGCGCCATGGCGACGCCCGTGCTGGACCGGGTCGACGAACTGATCGCCGGCGAGGCGCTGGACGCCGATCAGGAGAAGAAGGCGCTGGCGGCCGGCTGGCGATAACTGTCGGTCAGCCGACAGTTACTTTTGGGGCCGCAGATGTCCCGCGACATACTGGCGCGCTCTATCGTTACGCCCGAAATAACCGCGCCCCTTTAACACTCTTCAACCTACCCTGCCGTCTGATGCCCAGGTCGGAGGGTTTGTCATGCATATCAAGAGATTTGCGGCCGTGGCCGCTGTCGCCCTGCTCGCGGCGCCGCTGGCGGCCGGGGCCGAGGGCGGCTGGGAGATGGGGTCGGTGGCGGTCATGCCGACCGCGGCGGCCGGCTCGGCGGCGGTGTTCAACCGCTATATGAGCGACGTGTCGGGGCTGAACGGCCAGTTCCGCAATGCCGCCGGCGTCGCCGACGCGGTCAAGCGGGCGGCGGCCTACGACGCCCAGCAGCTGCAGCAGGGCATGGTGGTCTACGCCGCCTTCACCGCCCTGCAGGAACCGAGCTTCGTCGCCTCGATCAAGGAGATGGAGACCCGTTACGGCCGCGACCAGATGCTGATGCTGCTGAACCGCGACCCGACCGGCATCATCAACCTGCCCGGCGCGCCGCAGGCCGGGGCCCTGGCCGAGGCGGCCCTGAAGGCGCAGGGCGAGGCCGTCCTGGCCTCCGGCAAGTCGGTCAAGCAGGCCTCATACGACCTGCAGCACCAGGCCTGGTCGAAGAGCGCCATCCTCAACGCCCCGCGCCGCCTGGCCGAGGCCAAGGCCCTGGCCCGCGTCGTCCAGCCCAGCGACGCCGACGCGGCCCTGCTGATCAAGGCCGTCAGTCGTCCGCAGGCCCAGGACCAGGGCTGGGACGCGCGGATCAGCCCGGTGGTCGCCAACGGCCTGGCCCTGGCCGCCCGCATGACGCTGGGCGAGACGCTCGACACGCCGCAGTCCCTGGCCCTGCTGCGCGACGAGCGCAGCGGAACCTGCCTGAAGATGGCCAAGCTGAACTTCCACATGTGCCTGTCGGTGGCCGGTCCCAACTACGAGGACGTCTACTGTGTCGGCCAGCACGCGCTGCTCGACACCGGGACCTGCGTGGTCAAGGCGGCCGAAGGGGGCTGATCCTGCCGACGGGGTTGGCGCGGGAGCCAGACTCGCCCACCATGGCTTCATGAATCTCAAAGGCAAACTGCTCAAGGGCCGCTACGTGCGGCTGGAACCGATCACGCCCGAGCACCGCGAGGAGCTGAAGGGCGCCGTCGACTGCGACCCCGAGGCCTGGGAGATCATGTCGGTCAACGGCTGCGGCGAGGGCTTCGACGACTGGTGGGGCGCCCTGAAGGGCGAGACCGAGCGCGGCGAGCGGATCGGCTACGCGATCCGCCGCCTCAGCGACAAGCGGGTGGTCGGCACCAGCTCGTTCCTCAACATTCGGCGCATTCACAAGGGCGTCGAGATCGGCGCCACCTTCCTGCATCCCGAGGTGCGGTCGGGGCCGGTGAATCCGGAGAGCAAGCGACTGCTGCTCGGCCAGGCGTTCGACGCCGGGGCGGTGCGGGTCGAGTTCATGATCGACGAGCGCAACGCCCGCAGCCAGGCGGCGGTCGAGAAGCTGGGCGCCACCCGCGAGGGCACGATGCGTAACCACAAGATCACCTGGACCGGCCACGTCCGCGACACGGTGGTGCTGTCGATCACCGACGATGACTGGCCGGCCGTGCGCGACCGGCTGGACTTCCGCCTGCGCGAGACGTTTGCTTAACGTCAGTGACACCATGTCGCGTAAATTGACCATATGCGCGGCAAGGTTTGTTCACTACGGCGGCCCAAATTGGGGTTATGACCGCCCTTGCCTGTATCCGCGTGTTTATCGGGGCCGACCTGGCGACCGACAAGGTTGACGCCCTGGCGCCCTTGATCGCCAAGGTCGGCTCGGCCTTCCTCGACGGCCGCTGGAAATGGCCGCGCCGGCATGCGGCGGCGGCCCCCTTCGCCTTCCTGCTGACCGACCCGCGCGTCGAGCGGCTCGACCCCAACGACCTGCGGTCGATGGCCGAGGAGCTGCAGCACCGCCTGTTCGGCGACCATGGCGAGGGCGAGGTCTGCCTGTTGATGCTGGAGGGCGACCAGGCCGAGATCCAGCGCTTCGCCGCCGCCGACCGCGACACCCTCTGTCGGCTGTTGCAGGGCGAGGACGTCGGCCTGTCGGGCCGGCTGACCGAGATCGCCCCCGAAGGCGCCCGGGTCCTGCTGCCCGACGCCGAGCGGGACGGCGACGCGCCGCCGCACCGGGCCCTGCGGCTGTCGCCCGCGAGCCGGCGGGCCGATCCCGTCCTCTGGCGCGGGGTCTACAACTGCGCCCGCCAGGTGTTCGTCGGCTCGGCCATCGCCACCTACGAAAGCCGCACCGCGCCGGACGAGGACCGGGCCCAGCTTTGGGACATGGAGGGGCTGCTGGCCGCCCGCCTGGCCCTGAGGTCGATGCGGTCGGGCCTGCTGTTCTGCCCGATCAGCTACAGCTGCCTGATCCGGCCCAGCCTGCGGGACGGCTACCTGCCGGTGCTCGACGCCCTCGACCCGGCCGACCGGCCACGGCTGGCGGTGACCATCTACGACATGCCGCGCCAGCCGAGCTTCGCCGCCCTGCGTCAGATCCGCGCCCTGACCGAGCCCTACTTCAGCTACACCGACTACCAGATCACCGACCCCGAGTTCGAGGTCGCCCATCTGCAGCGCGAGGCGGTCAGCAGCGTCACCCTGCGGCTGCCGACCGCCGACCGCCGCGACCGGCTGATCGCCATGCGCACCTTCCTGACCCGCAACGACGTCTTCCGCCGCGGCGAGGTCTGGCAGGCGATGACCAATGTCGAGACGGCCGAGGAGATCCAGCTGGCCGTCAAGGGCCGGGCGCCGTTCCTGTGCGGTCCGGCCGTCACCGACCTGCTGACCACGCCGGTCGGCGGCCAGGGGGCCCCGGTCGAGCAACTGCCGATGCACGGCCGGCGGGTGCTGATGCTGGCCAGCTAGGGCTGACGGGCGTAGCGCCACGCCATACGTTCGGGCTTGCCGTTGATCGTGCCTTCGATGGCGGCGCAGAGATCGGCGTCGCAACGGCGGTAGATGACCCGCTGCGGGAAGTCATGCTCAAGGTTCTCGAACACCACTTCGTCGGCGGTGCGGCTCTTGGCGACGAAGGTGGTCGGAGCCTGGCCGGTGAGAACGGCGGTGAAGGCGATTCTGCCGTCCCTCTCGTCGATACGCATGAACTCAACCTGGGCCTTCGCGTCCTTAACGGTGCGGCCCACACCCGGCATGATCCCGCCCTCGGCCGGCAGCCAGGTTTCATAGACCACCGCGCCGTCGTCCTGCGTCACCCGCCAGTTCCCCTGCATCCAGGCGATGTCCGACAGTCGGTCAGCCGCAAAGGCCGGCGTGGTCAACACGAGGACGGCCAAGACAGGGAGCAGTCGGCGCATGGCTCAATCCTTCTTTCTGCGGGCCCGGAAGAAGCCGCGCAGCAGGTCGGCGCTCTCTTCGGCCAGCACGCCGCCGGTGACGGCCGGCCGCCAGTGGCAGGTCGAGCCTTCGAAGAAGCGCGGGCCGTGGACGACGGCGCCGCCCTTGGGGTCCTCGGCCCCGAAGACGACGCGGCCGAGGCGGGCATGGCTGATGGCCCCGGCGCACATGGCGCAGGGCTCGAGGGTGACCACCAGGGTCAGGTCGGTCAGGCGGTAGTTGCCGAGCTTGGCGGCGGCGGCGCGGATGGCGGCGATCTCGGCGTGGGCGGTGGGGTCATGAGCGCCGATCGGGTGGTTGGCGCCGACGCTGACGATGTGGCCGGTGGCCGGGTCCATGATCACCGCCCCGACCGGGGTCTCGCCGGCCTGCGCGGCCTCGCGCGCCTGACCCAGGGCCAGCCGCATCAGCGATTCGTCAGAAGGCGGCGAAATGGCGGGTTTCATGCTATGGGGCGGGTCCGACCGTCGGGAGACGGCCCAAGTCCTACTATGGAGCGGCGAACATGGCTGCGGAAGACTACCAAGACGAACCCATGCCCTACGACGCCAGCGACAAGGTCGCCGAGGGTGTCGAGAGCGAGGGCCATGACCGGGTGGCCAAGGTGCTGGCCCGGGCCGGCGTCGGCTCGCGGCGCGAGGTCGAGCGGCTGATCGAGGCCGGGCGGGTGGCGATCAACGGCCTGCTGCTGACCACCCCGGCCATCAAGGTCGAGCCCGACGACATCATCACCGTCGATGGCGAGGTGATCGCCGGGGCGGAAGCCACGCGGGTGTTCCGCTATCACAAGCCGGTCGGGCTGGTGACCACCCACGCCGACCCCAAGGGCCGGCCGACGGTGTTCAGCGCCCTGCCCGAGGGCCTGCCGAGGCTGATCTCGGTCGGCCGCCTCGACCTGGCCTCCGAAGGCCTGCTGCTCCTCACCAACGACGGCGGCCTGACCCGGGCGCTGGAACTGCCGCGCACCGGCTGGAAGCGGATCTACCGGGCCCGGGCCTTTGGCGACGCCAGCCAGGCCAAGCTCGACCGGCTGAAGGACGGCATCACCGTCGAGGGCGTCAGCTATGGCGCCGTCGACGCCAAGCTCGACAAGGTGACCGGCAGCAACTGCTGGATCACGGTGACCATCGCCGAGGGCAAGAACCGCGAGGTCCGCCGCGTGCTGGAGGCCGTGGGCCTGAAGGTCAACCGGCTGATCCGCCTGGCCTACGGGCCGTTCTCGCTGGGCACCCTGGCGCCGGGCTTTGTCGAGGAGGTCGGGCCGCGGGTGATCCGCGAACTGCTGGCCGAGTTCATCGACCCCGCCAACATGCCGGTCGGCAACGGCACCCAGTACAAGGCCCCGCCGCAGGCGCAATCCCGCCGGGATCCGACCGCCAGCTCGACCTCCAAGCAGCTGGCCGACCCGAAGCCGGACAAGCCGGTCTACAAGGAAGGCTGGGCCAAGCCGAAGAAGAAGGCGGTCAACCACGTCATGCCCAAGCGGCCCAAGGCGAAGATCGTCGCCGACTTCGGGCCCGGCAAGCGCGAGATCAAGGCCGTCCCCTTCCGCGCCAACACCCCGATGACCGACGCCGACCGGGCTTCGAAGAGTCACAAGGTGGCCCCGGCCACCTCGACCGGCCGGCCGCCCCCCAAGGACCTGCGGCCGCAGCACTTCAAGGACCGCGAGACCGCCGCCCTGGCCGAGGACGCCAAGGCCCTGGCCCTGCGCAAGGCGCTGGCGGGTCTGGACGATGACGGGCCCGGCAAGGCGCGCGGCCGTCCTGGCAAACCGTTCGGCAAGCCGGGCGAGAAGCCGGCCGGGAAGTTCGGCGGCAAACCGGCGGACAGACCGGCGGGCAAGTTTGGCGAGAAGCCGGCTGGCAAGTTCGCTGGTAAGCCGGGCGACAAGCCGGCTGGAAAGTTCGCCGGCAAGCCGGAGAAACCGGCCAAGCCGATGGGTCGTCACCTCGAGGGCAAGGCCAAGGGCCACTGGTTCACGGCCCCCGGCGAGGCGCCGACCAGCCGGCCGGCTCCGGCCGGAAAGGCCAAGCCCGGCGCTAGGCCTGCTCGATCCGGACCCCAGGCTGGGCCGAAGCGGCCAGGCCCTGGCGGGCCGACGGCGTCTTCAGCACCTCCGCGAACGACCGGCGCTCGTCCGCCAGGCCCTCCGTCAAAGGGCGGTCCAAAGCGGCGCGGGTAAGGCGTTTGGCGTAGGCCAGGCCTTCGGCGCCGCGCGTCTCGAACTCGGCGGCGATCTCCAGGGCCCGGGCCAGCGGGTCGGCGGCCAGTTCGTGGACCAGCCCGATGCGCATGGCCTCCTCGCCGGTCACCACCAGGCCGCGCAGGATCATCTCCAGCGCCTTGGCCTCGCCGACGACGCGGGGCAGGCGCTGGGCGCCGCCGCCGCCCGGGAAGATGCCGACCCGGGTCTCGGGCAGGCCGATGGCCTCGACGCCCGGCGCCGCGATGCGCAGGTCGCAGGCCAGGCTGAGCTCGAAGCCGCCGCCCATGCACAGGCCGTTGATGGCGGCGATCACCGGCTTGGGCGCGGCGGCGATCATATCGACCAGTTCGAGATAGCCGGGGGCCGGCGGTTCGCTCGGGGCCGGGCGGGGCGCGGCCGACCCGGCGAAGGCGTTGCTGGCCGCCGACAGTTCGCCGACGTCGTAGTGGCGGATGAACACCCCCTCCAGTCCGCCGGTGATGACGATGCAGCGGACGGCCGGATCGTCGACCCCGGCCTTGACCGCCGCATAGGTCTCGACCGCCCCGGCATGGGTCATGGTTCCGCGCGGCGGGTTGGCGAAGGTGACGACGACGGCGCCGCCCTGGCGGCGGGTGGTCACGAAGGTCATGGCGGCCTCCTAGGGCTGGGGGGCGTCCGGCGCGTCGCGCAGCTTGCGCATCAGGTGGCTGGCGCGGCGGTAACAGGTGATGAGGCTGCCGAGCGCGATGATGGCCAGACCGGCCAGGATGACCTGGCCCGTGCCGCCCCACAGCGGCTCGAAGGCGGCGATGACGCAGGTGACGGTGAGCACGAACATCCGGTGCGGCTTGGCCATCGGACCCGAGAAGTCGGCCGGGTAGCCGAGACCCCGGCCGAGCTCGCGGACATAGGCGGTCAGCACCGCCAGCACCGCCGCCAGCCAGCCCAGCCACTCCCCGGCCGGCAGCTGGGAGGCGGCCGCATAGCCGGCGGCGACGATGAACAGCACGTCGGCGATGCGGTCCGGCAGCTCGTTCCACACCGGCCCGGTCGGCGAGGCCATGCCGTGCTCGACCGCCACCATGCCGTCGATCATGTTGCACAGCAGGCGAAGCTGGATGCAGACCGCCGCAAGGATCAGGGCGATCCCCCGCCCGACGCCGTTGCCGTCGTCCGTGCCGCCGAGCAGCATCAGGGCCGCGCCGAGGGCGGCGAACACCACGCTGATCGCCGAGATATGGTTGGGCCGCACCCGGGCCTTGCCCAGCGCCCTGGCCAGGCCGACGGCCCAGCCCTTGGTGCGGGTCTTCAGCGGGCGGCGGTTTTCGGTCTCGCTCATGGTGTCCCGGCGTTTCGCGTGCGGACCAGCGCCGCGTTGTAGACAATGGCGTAGAGGGTCGAGAGGCTCCACGGAAAGGCGATGGTCGTGACCAGCTCCGGGGTGCCGATCAGGCTGTGGACCGCGACCAGGGTGGCCAGGACGCCGGAGGCCGTGGCGAGGGGCGGCAGCACAAAGGCCAGCTGGCCGGCGAAGCGGCCGCTCATCCATTCCAGCGCCCGCTTGATGACCCCGGTCAGCAGGGCGCTGATCGTCCCCTGGGCGACGGCGGGCGGCCAGGCGGCGAGGCCGTGGTGGCGGTTGGCGAACAGCGCCCAGCCGCCCATCAGCAGGAAGCCGAAGACCATATGGGTCAGGCTGGACTTCATCAGGCGCTGGATCATCGGCCCCCCGGTTATCGAAGCGAGACCATTATAGCATCTGCGCCGGTTGTTGCGCGTAGAACTTTATCCGTTATTTCAACGCCTTATCACCACCCTTCGGTCCGCCGAAGTGCGACTTTCGACCCCTCTCGGGCGCCACCGCCGCCACCCCGGGACCACCTTGCAAGCGCGGCGACGGTGGTGGACGGCGCCACAGGCGGCCAGCGAGCGATGAGAACGCCGGCAATATGTCTAGGGCGTGTACCCAACCTGTTGCGGGATTTGGCGAAGCTTGATTCAAGGCTACCGGAAGGAGCTTTGAGATGGCGCGCTACGATTTGAGTGATTTCGAGTGGAAGATCATCGAGCCGTT
>JAQGIK010000171.1 GCA_028291265.1 Caulobacter sp.
ATCAGGAAGTCGCCGCGGCCGTCCTTTTTCAGCCGGGCGGCGGCGTCGACGATGGTCCTGTGGCCCTTCAGCCGGGTGATGCGACCACCGAGCACGAAGACGGTGCGGCCGTCCGGCTTGCCCAGGCCCCACAGGTCGCGCAGGGCCTTGACCCGGGCGGCGGTGACCTTGCGCGGATCGAAGCGGGCCAGGTCGACGCCGCGTGGGATGGAGATGACCTTGTCGGCCGGCGCCTCATGGGCGGCGATGACGTGGTCGCGCGTGTAGTCGCTGTTCGCGATGACCAGGTCGCCGCGGGTCATCACCGCATTGTACCAGCGCTTGAGGCCGGACTTGGCGTTGTAGATGCCGTGGTAGGTGGCGACGAACGGGACCTTGGTCGTGTGGGCCGCCCACAGGGCGCTGAAGGCCGGGGCGCGGCTGCGGGCGTGGACGATGCTGATCTTCTCCTTGCGGATCAGGTCGATCAGCCGGGCGGCGTTGCCCATCATCACCAGCGGGTTCTTGCTGTGCACCGGCATCTGGACGAGCCGGCCGCCATCGGCCTCCAGGCGGGAGGCCATCCGGCCGCCGCGCGTGGCGACGTAGGCCCGGCCGCCGGCGTTCACCACGGCCTGGGCGATGTCGATGGCGGTCTGCTCGGCGCCGCCGGTCTCCAGCTCGGGAACCACCTGCAGCAGCGCAAAATCCGGGGGCAACAGGGCCAAGGCGGCGAGTTCTTCCTTCGATGCGGCGAATGAGGATAGGGAGCGTTGATAGGTCAATTGGAGGCGCGGCGCCATGACGGAGACCAGCGGATATCTTGACCGTGAAGACGGCGAACGCGTGGCCTGGAAGGCCGTCGCCGGCGCCGGCCCGACCGTGGTCTGGCTGGGCGGCTTCATGTCCGACATGGCCGGCACCAAGGCCCAGGCGTTGGCCGACTGGGCGGTTGCGGGGGGCCGGGCCTATGTCCGGTTCGACTACCTGGGCCACGGCGAGTCGAGCGGGGCGTTCCGGGACGGGACGATCAGCCGTTGGCGCGAGGATTCGCTGGCGGTGATCGACCGGCTGACGGAGGGCCCGCTGGTGCTGGTCGGCTCCTCGATGGGTGGCTGGATCTCCTGCCTCGTGGCGGCCGTGCGGCCCGAGCGGCTGGCGGGAATGGTGCTGATCGCTCCGGCCGCCGACTTCACCGAGAAGCTGATGCTGCCCGGCTTCCCGCCCGAGGCCCATGCGGCGCTGGCGGCGACCGGCGAATGGACCCGCCCCAGCCTCTACGACGAGGGCGGCTATCCGATCACCCGCGCCCTGCTGGAAGACGGCGCCCGCTGGTCGATCCTGCCCGGCCCCGTGCCGATCGAGGTCCCGGTGCGCATCCTGCAGGGGGCCGAGGACCCGGACGTGCCGTGGATGCACGCCCTGGCGCTGGCTCAGGCGCTGAAGGGCGAGGACGTCGTCTTCACCCTGATCAAGGACGGTGACCACCGGCTGTCACGGCCGCAGGACATTGAGCGGCTGATCGTGGCGGTTGAGGACGTGGCGGAGTAAAGCGCAGTTCCGCCCCCTTAGGGGGCGGGGGACCACGCGAAGCGTGGTGGTGGGGGTCACCGTCAGCGGTGACTGGCGACAGCTCGTGCGTCGTCGACCGTTGACCCCCTCAGTCGGCTTCGCCGACAGCTCCCCCTGAGGGGGAGCGACTGCGGTTCATCCCCAGAAGGCCTTGATCCGCTCCGCCTCGGCCAAGCCCTGCGCGTGGCCGGCGCGGGCGATATCGCCGCGGCGGCTGCCGTCCATCAGGTTGGGGCCGAAGGCTTCGCCGCTGCCGGCGTCGGGGACGATCAGGGCGGCCTGATTGCCGGCCGCGCGGACCTGGGCCAGTTCGGCCTCGAGGCCCGGCATCATGAACGGCAGGAAGGCCGGCGGGGCGACGGCGACCAGCAGGACCTTGCCGTAGGCCTTGGCGAGGTCGGCGTTGGCGCCCGAGCGCATGCCGCCGTCGATGTAGCGGCGGCCCTCGATGGTGATCGGCGGGAAGATGGTCGGCACCGAGCAGGACGAGGCGACGGCGCGGATCAGCGGGGCGGCCTTGTCCTCGTTCCAGATGATCAGTTCGCCGTCGGCCGTATCGACAGCGGTGCAGGCGTAGCCCTTCGGCCAGGGGCCATCGTGCTCAGCCAGCGGGCCGAAGCCGGCGATGAAGCTCTCTTCGGACGGCGTCTTGGCCTCGAGCGCCATCTTCGCCAGCTTGAGGCGGCCCTCGACGGCCAGCGGTTCGCCGGGCGGCTTGCTCATCATGACGCTCATCAGGGGCGTCAGGTCGGGGGCGGGACGGCCGGTCGGCGCGGCCTCCTTGATCTGGTCGGCGGCGGCGAACTCGGCGCGCAGCATGGCGGCCGGGTCGCGGCCGATGGCCAGGTGGGCGCCGACGAAGGAGCCGGCCGAGGTGCCGAGGATCCAGTCGGCGTCGGAGACATCGACCCCGCCGTCGGCCAGGCCGGCCAGCAGGCCCGTCTCCCAGGCGATCCCCACCGGACCACCGCCGCCCAGAACCAGCGCCTTGCTCATCGTCTCATCCCCTATTTTGCGGCGAGGATAGCGTTGAGGCCTTCGCGATAGGAAGGGTAGATCGGCCGCCAGCCGAGCTCGGCCTTGGCCCGGGCGTTGGAGACGCGCTTGTTCTCGGCCCAGAAGCGGCGGGCCGGGGCCGGCATCTCGGCCTCGTCGTAGGGAATTTCCGGCGGCGGGTCCTGGCCCAGCAGGGCGGCGGCGAAGGCGTTGACCTCATGGGTCGCGGCCGGTTCGTCGTCGACGATGTTGTAGACGCCGCCGGCCCGGGGGCGGGCGATGGAGGCGGCCAGGGCCTGCGCGATATCCTCGACATGGATGCGGCTGAACACCTGGCCCGGCTTGACGATGTTGCGGGCCGTGCGTTCGTGCAGCCGCTCCAGCGGCGAGCGGCCGGGGCCGTAGATGCCGGGCAGGCGGAAGACCTGCACCGTCAGCCCCATGCCGCGCGCGACCTCGAGCCAGTCGCGCTCGGCGGCGACGCGGCGGCCGGCCTCGATGCTGCGGGCGTGGAGCGGGGTGGTCTCGAAGCACCAGCCGCCCTCGCGGTCGCCATAGACGCCGGTGGTCGAGAGATAGCCGATCCAGTCGGGGAAGGCGCCGGCCCGGGCGATGGCCGGGACCAGGGCCTCAAGGGCCGGACAGCCGTGGTCGGTGGGCGGCGGGGTGATCAGGATGGCGGTCATCGGCGGCGCGGCGACCAGGGCGGCCTGGTCGCTGCTGTCGATGGGGGTGACGCCGGCGGCGCGGGCCTCGTCGGCCGAGTCCTCGGAGCGGACGGCGGCCCACACCTCCCAGCCATCGGCCTGCATTCGATGGGCGAAGACCCGGCCGGTGTAGCCGAAGCCGAATATGAGGAGTCGTTTCACGCGGGCAGCCTACTCCCGCGTCGGACCGAAATCACACCGCTTGGCCTGATAGTCCCAGCGGCCGCCGCTATCGAGACAGGAGTCGATGCTGACGTATCGCCAGAGTCTCGGGCCACCGACGATTCCGGCCAGCAGGACCAGCGCCGCAACGGCCAGCAGGAGGGCGTGGCGCCGCTTCACAGCAGCGCCGTCACGGCCTCCCGCGCCGCCTTGCCCAGCTCGGGGTGCTGCAGAGCATAGGCGACGTTGGCCCGCAGCAGGCCGATCTTGTCGCCGCAGTCGTAGGTGACGCCGTCGTATTCGAGGGCGTGGAAGGGCTCCAGGGCCATCAGCCGGACCATGGCGTCGGTCAGCTGGATCTCGCCGCCGGCCCCTTTGCCCTGGTCGGCCAGCAGGCTGAAGATCTCGGGCTGCAGGATGTAGCGGCCGGAGATGAACAGGTTGGAGGGCTCGGTCCCCAGCGGCGGCTTCTCGACCATGCCGGTCATGCGGTTGAGGCGGCCGTCCTGGCCGTCCAGCGCGACGATGCCGTATTTGTGGGTCTCGCCGGCCGGGGCCGGCTCGACGACGACGATGTTGCCGCCGACCTGCTTGTAAGCGTCCATGGCCTGGGCCAGGGCCGGGCGCTCGGCGTGCATCAGCATGTCGGGCAGCATGACGGCGAAGGGCTCGTCGCCGACGATGTCGCGGGCGCACCAGACGGCGTGGCCGAGACCCTGGGGCGACATCTGGCGCACGAAGCTCATCTCGCCGGGTTTGGGCAGGTCGGCGAGGACGGCATCGAGGATGTCGAGCTTGCCCTTGGCCTGCAGCTGGGCCTCCAGCTCGATATGGTGGTCGAAATAGGCCTCGATGGCTTCCTTGCCGCGTCCGGTGACGAAGACGAAGTGTTCGATGCCCGCCGCGCGGCCCTCGGCGATGATGTAGCTGAGGATCGGCCGATCAACGATGTTGAGCATTTCCTTGGGCGTCGTCTTGGCGCCGGGCAGCACGCGCGTGCCCAGGCCCGCGACCGGAAGGACGGCTTTGCGGACAGGTTTCATGAGAGATCAGGTATCCGAACGACGATCACAATTCCAGCCGGGACGGAACGCCCAGAATGGGCGACAGTTCTGGCATCATCATAAGTTCAAGCGTTGGATGTCCGCCCATGAAAACCTTCCTGACCATCGCCATCGCCGCCGGCACGACCCTGGCCCTGATGGCCTGCAGCAAACCGGCGACGGATGCGCCGCCGGCCGCCGAGACGACCACCTCGCCGGTGGCCCCGCCGACCGACAGCCCGCCGCCGCCCGGCGACGCGACGACGACGCCGCCGGTCGCCGCGCCTGATCCGACCGACCCGACCAAGGTTCCGCCGGACGTCATCGCGCCGCCGCCGGGCGAGGGGGATCAGACCAAGCCAATGCCGCCGACTTAGCTATCCTCCAAATCCGCTCATCCCGGCGAATGCCGGGACCCATCCGCGTGATCTCGATGTTGGAAGAGCGTGCCCTCGGGCACGGCCGTGACTGTTCGAACCTTCGACATCGCCGTGCCTGAAGGCACGAGTCCTGGCCGTCGGCGCCCTATGACCTGGGTCCCGGCATTCGCCGGGATGAGCGGTAGTTTGGGGGAGTTGCCCTATTCCACCGTCACCGATTTCGCCAGGTTGCGCGGCTGGTCGACGTCCGCGCCCTTCTGGACGGCCACGTGGTAGGCCAGCAGCTGAATTGGGGCGGCGAAGACCAGCGGCGCGATCAGCGGATCGCAGGTCGGGGCGATGATGACGTCGGCGCCGTCGGGCGCGTGGCGAGCCCCGGCCTCGTCGGTGATCATGATGACGTGGCCGCCACGGGCGACGACCTCGCTCATGTTGCTGACCGTCTTTTCGAACAGGGCGTCCGACGGGGCGATGATGATGATCGGCGTGTGCTCGTCGACGAGGGCGATGGGGCCGTGCTTGAGTTCGCCCGCCGCATAGCCCTCGGCGTGGATGTAGCTGATTTCCTTCAGCTTCAGGGCGCCCTCGTAGGCCAGCGGGGCCATCGGCCCACGGCCGAGGTAGAGCACGTCGCGGGCCCGGGCGATCTTGGGCGCCAGGGCGGTGACGGCGGCCTCGACGTCGAGGGATTCGCCGACCAGCCGCGGGGCCTCCAGCAGGACGCGGGCGAGGTGGTGTTCCTGGTCCTTGTCGATGCGGCCACGGGCGGCGGCGGCGGCGACGGCGAGGGCCAGCAGGGCGGTGACCTGGCTGGTGAAGGCCTTGGTCGAGGCCACCCCGATCTCGGGGCCGGCGTGGGTCGGCCACAGGACATCGGCCTCGCGGGCCATGGTGCTTTCGTGGCTGTTGACGATGGCGGCGGTCTTCAGCCCCTTGGCCTGGCACCAGCGCAGGGCGGCAAGCGTGTCGGCGGTCTCGCCCGACTGGCTGACGGCGATGGCCAGCGTGCCCGGCGTCACGGCCGGTTCGCGGTAGCGGAACTCCGAGGCGATCTCGACGTCGCAGGGCAGGCCGGCCAGGCGCTCGAAGGTGTAGCGGGCGATGGAGGCGGCGTAGAAGGCGGTGCCGCAGGCGACGATCTGGATGCGCTCGACGCCCTTGAAGTCGAAGTCGCCGGGAGCCTTCACCGTGCCGCTGACCGCGTCGAGGTAGGCGGTCAGGGTGTGCTGGCAGGCGTCGGGCTGCTCGTAGATCTCCTTGACCATGAAGTGGCGGTGGTTGCCCTTCTCGACCAGGGCGGCCGAGGCGCTGACCAGTTTCACGGGCCGAGTGACCGGCTTGCCGTCGGCGTCGAAGATGCGGGCAGTGGTGTCGTCGATGGCGACGAAATCGCCCTCTTCCAGATAGACGACCTTGTTGGTGAAAGGGCCGACCGCCAACGCGTCGCTGCCGAGGAACATTTCGCCGTCGCCTTCGCCGACCACCAGGGGGCTGCCACGGCGGGCGCCGAGCACCAGGCGGTCGTGGCCTTCGATGAGCACAGCCAGGGCGAAGGCGCCGGTCAGGCGGTCCAGCGTGGTCTTGAGGGCGACCAGCGGCTCGTCGCCGGCGGCGATGCGGCTGTCGATCAGCTGGGCGATGACCTCGGTGTCGGTGTCGCTCTCGAAGGAGCGGCCGGCCGCCTTCAGTTCGGCCTTCAGCTCGGCGAAATTTTCGATGATGCCGTTGTGGACCAAGGTGACCTTGCCCGCCGTATGCGGGTGGGCGTTGGGCACGTTGGGGACGCCGTGGGTGGCCCAGCGGGTGTGGCCGATGCCGACAGTCGCATTGAGGGGTTCGGCGGCCAGCACCTCTTCCAGGGCCTTGATCTTGCCCTTGGCGCGGCGGCGCTCGACGCCATGTCCAACCACACCGGCGATGCCGGCCGAGTCATAGCCGCGGTACTCGAGGCGCTTGAGGCTTTCGATCAGGCGCTCGGAGACGGAGCTCTTGCCGACAATGCCGATGATGCCGCACATGCTGGGACCGTCCTGTATTCAACGAGTAGGCGAAGGCGCCATTAGCACCGCCCGGCGTCAGCGGGGCATGAAAATGCGTTGCAGACTGTTGCGTTAAGACTTTTGGCTTCGAAACAGACGGTCGCTGAAAGTGTGTTGGCGAACTCGCGTGGCGGATGCAAAAACGCCTCCGATAAGAGGGACTTATGGCCAAACGCTCCTATTTCGGCACCGACGGCATCCGCGGCCGCGCCAACAGCCATCCGATGACGGCGGAAGTCGCCCTGCGTGTCGGACTGGCGGCAGGGAAGCTGTTCCGCACGGAAGCCGACCGGCGCCATCTGGTGGTCATCGGCAAGGACACCCGGCTGTCGGGCTACATGATCGAGCCGGCGCTGGTCGCCGGCTTCACCAGCATGGGCATGGACGTGCGGCTGTTCGGGCCGCTGCCGACGCCGGGCGTCGCCATGATGACCCGCTCGATGCGGGCCGACCTGGGCGTGATGATCAGCGCCAGCCACAACGCCTTCTCCGACAACGGCATCAAGCTGTTCGGGCCGGACGGCTACAAGCTGTCGGACGCCCGCGAGGCCGAGATCGAGCGGCACATGGACGAGGGGCTGCAGGAGGGCCTGGTCGGTCCGACGGAACTGGGCCGGGTGCGGCGGATCGACGATGCCCAGGCCCGCTATGTCGAGATCGTCAAGGCGACGTTCCCGAAGGCGTTGAACCTCAACGGCCTGCGCATCGTCGTCGATTGCGCCAACGGGGCGGCCTACAAGGTGGCCCCCTTGGTGTTGCATGAGCTGGGCGCCGAGGTGATCGAGATCGGGGTGGAGCCGAACGGCTTCAACATCAACGACCTGTGCGGCTCGACCCATCCGGCGACGATGAGCGACGCGGTCAAGGAATACCGGGCCGACATCGGCATCGCCCTGGACGGCGACGCCGACCGGGTGACCATCTGCGACGAGAACGGCGTGGTCGTCGACGGCGACCAGATCATGGCCATCGTCGCCGGGGCCTGGGCCAAGGCCGAGAAGCTGGCCGGCGGCGGCATCGTCGCCACGGTGATGAGCAACCTCGGCCTCGAGCGGTTCATGACCGCCCAGGGCCTGACCCTGGAGCGCACCGGGGTCGGCGACCGCTACGTCATGGAGCGGATGCGGTCGGGCGGCTTCAACCTCGGCGGCGAACAGTCGGGGCATGTGATCCTGTCGGATTTCTCGACGACAGGGGACGGCCTGATCGCCGCCCTGCAGGTGGTGGCGGTGATGATCCAGACGGTGCAGCCGATGAGCGCCCTGGCCCGCCAGTTCGAGCCGGTGCCGCAGCTACTGGAAAACGTGCGGTTCTCGAAGGGCGCCAAGCCCCTGGAGAACGGCAAGGTGAAGGACGCCATCTCGGCGGCCGAGGCGAAGCTCAACGGCTCCGGCCGGGTGCTGGTGCGGGCCTCGGGCACCGAACCGCTGATCCGGGTGATGGCCGAGGGCGACGACGAGGCGCTGGTGGCGCAGCTGGTCGGCGAGATCTCCGACGCCGTGCGGGTGGCGGGGGCTTAGTTCCTCCGCCGCCCCTGCGGGTCGGAGGAGGAACTGTCAGGGCCTCAGCGCCAGCAGCGCGAAACTCGCCAGCCAGTGCTCGCCCATGTAGTCGCCGGCGACGTGGTCGAGGGCGGAAGCGAGGTGGCGGGCGGCGGCGTCCTTGGCCACCGGCGCAGCCGGATGGTCCTCGGGCAAGGCGCTCGCGATGTTCTTCCAGCACCAGGCGCGTGACAGGTTCAGCCCGTCGAGGTGGGCGATCTTGCCGTCGGTGCGGTCGCTGACCGTGGCCGGGGTGAACAGGGTGGCGGGCAGGCGTTCGGCGGCTCTCGGCAGGAAGCGGTCGAACCAGGCGGGGAAGTCGGCGCCGAGGACATGGCGCATGGCCTCGGCCTCCATCAGGGCGGGGGAGAGGAAGTCTTCGCCGGACGGTTCCCAGGCCTGGCAGTCGACGTCGTCCAGGTGCCAGCGGCGTAAGGACGCCTTGAGCAGGGCGGCGAGGTCGTGATCGTCGATGGCGTCGGCGTATTCGAGGGCCAGGGTGATGGCGAAGGCGGTGCTGGAATGCACGCCGGTGCGGACCGGATAGCTAGCTAACGGTATGTAGGCGTGGAAGCGGGCCACGAAGCCGTCGGCCAGGGGCCGGAGGTGGGCGAACCAGTCGTCGTCGTGGCGCAGGAGTTCGGCCTGCAGCATCAGCAGCCAGCCCCAGCCATAGGGGCGCTCGAAGCCGCGGGAGCCGGGGCGGCTGAGGTAGGCGGTCTCGACGGCGACCTTGGCCGGGGTGAAGGCGTCGTCGAAGAGGGCGCGGATGCCCGTCGCTTCCGGGATGTCGGGGTGGAGGCGCAGCAGGGTGGCAAGCGTCCAGTAGCCGTGGACGCAGCTGTGCCAGTCGTAGCTGCCGAAGAAGATCGGGTGGAAGTCCTGGTGCGGGGCGACGTCTCCCGCGCCCATGAACACATGGTCGGCCTTGTGCGGCCAGGGCTGGCGGACGTGGCCGAGCGCTATGGCGGCGAAGCGGGAGGCGGTTTCCGCGTTGAGCTCAGTAGACGAAGACATACATCAGCACGGTGTTGGCGATCAGCAGGATCAGGGCGGTGGGGATCTGGGCTCTGATCACGCCGTAGCGGTCGGTGAGCTCCAGAAGGGCGGCGGGGACGATGTTGAAGTTGGCGGCCATGGGCGTCATCAGCGTGCCGCAGAAGCCCGACAGCATGCCGACCGCCGCCATGACGACGGGGTCGCCGTGGAAGGTCCCGACGATCAGCGGCAGGCCGATGCCGGCCGTCATCACCGGGAAGGCGGCGAAGGCGTTGCCCATGATGATGGTGAAGATGGCCATGCCGAAGGTGTAGGCGACGACGGCGAGGATGGCCCCGGCCGGGCCGCTGTCGGGCAGGCTGGCGCCGGCGAAGGCTCCGATGATCTGGCCCACCCCGGCGGCGGCGAAGACGGCGCCGAGGGCAGCAAGCGTCTGGGGCAGCAGGGCGGCCCAGCCGACGGCATCGAGCAGGCGGCGACCCTCCTGGGCCGGGACGGTGGGGCGGGGCCGGATCAGGGCTACGGCGAGGACCAGGCCGCAGAGGATGCCTAGGATCAGCGAGACCAGCGTCGCCTGCTTGGGATCGACGACATGGGCGTCGCCGACGGTCCAGGCCTTGAAGGCAAAGGTGCCGACCAGGGTGACCAGCGGGATGACCAGGGCCGGGATGAAGAGCTTGGCGCCGAGGCGGGCGGCGCTCTCCCGGCGTTCCTCGGGGGTGGTGGTGTTGGGCTTGCCCGGGCCGAGGGCGCTGAAGCCCGCCAGGCCCGCGAGGGCGAGGACCAGGACGCCGTTGGCGAGGTCGCCGATATAGCTGCCGAACAGGAAGCTGACGGCCAGCAGGCCCCAGAAGGCGAGGTTGCCCCAGCGCTTGGGGTTTCCGCGGTCGAAGGCGCCGAGCAGGGCCATGGCGGCGAAGAAGACGCCGCCGATGACGTAGAGGACGGGCAGGCCGATCACTGGGCGGCCTCCGGCGCGTTGAGTTTGGCGAGCTGGGCGTCGAGCCGCCAGAGCCGCACCCCATGGATGACGAAGGCCAGCACGGCGGTCGGCATGGCCCAGACCGACAGGGCCAGCGGCTCGACGACGATGCCGTTCTGCTCGAGGAAGCCCTTGATCAGCAGGATGGAGGCGATGGCGATAAAGATGTCCTCGCCGAAGAACAGGCCGATGTTGTCGGTGGCGGCGCTCATGGCCCGGATGCGCATGCGGGCGGGCTCGGTCAGCGGGCCGAGGTTGGCTTCGGCGGCGCCCTCGGCCATCGGGGCGATCAGGGGCCGGACCATCTGCGGGTGACCGCCGAGCGAGGTCAGGCCCAGGGCCGAGGTGAACTGGCGAACCAGCAGGTAGAGGATCAGCAGCCGGCCGGTGGTGAGGACCTTGATGGCGCCGACGAGGTCGCGGGCCTTCTCCTGCAGGCCGGCCCGTTCCAGCAGGCCGATGACCGGCAGGATCATCCAGGTCAGGGTGATGTAGCGGTTGTCGTTGAAGGCCTTGCCGAAGGTCTCGAGCGTCTTGATGGCGGCCGCCACGACGTCGAGGCCGGTCGACAGGCCGAAGGCGACGCCGGTGGCCAGGGCGGCGGCGGCGACCACCAGCAACGGGTTGAAGCGCAGCACGAAGCCGACGACGACGACGGCGATGCCGATCAGCGGCCAGAGGGACATCAAGCAGGGCCTCCCGTTGCGGCCGCCACAGTCACCGGAGTCTGGTCAGGCGTCTACCGGCGCGTCCTCGTTGAGGTGGCGCAGCGGCGAGAGGGTGAAGACGACGCTGACCAGACCCAGCATCAGGAAGCCGGGAACGAGGATGGCCAGGTGCGGACCGACCGCCTTGGCCAGGAAGCCGTAGGCCACGGCCCCGAGCGGGCCGCCGCCCATCAGCCCCAGCGTGAAGACCGAGAGGATGCGCCCGCGGCTGTGGGCCGGGGCGTACTGTTGCACCAGACCGCGGCCGAGGGTCATGGCGCCGCCGCCGCCCAGGCCCCAGACGAAGTTGAGCACGCAGAGCAGCGGGAAGGGCATGGTGAGTGGGGCCCGATTGCGACAAAGGGGGGCGGCGGTGGGTTGGTTTTCGCACCTGGAAAGTGCGCGGGAAACGGTCGGGGGACCCTATTTCCATATGTCTAGGGCGTGTACCCAACCTGTTGCGGGATTTGGCGAAGCTTGATTCAAGGCTACCGGAAGGAGCTTTGAGATGGCGCGCTACGATTTGAGTGATTTCGAGTGGAAGATCATCGAGCCGTT
>JAQGIK010000129.1 GCA_028291265.1 Caulobacter sp.
CCGCCAAGGCTCCTGCCAAGAAGGCCGCCGCCAAGCCGAAGGGAGCCGCCAAGGCCAAGGGCGAACCGGCGCCCAAGCCGGCGGCCAGGAAACCCGCCGCGAAAAAGGCCGTCGCCAAGGCTGAAGCGGCGCCCGCCCCGGCGGCGAAGAAGGCCGCCGCGCCCAAGGCAGCCGCCAAGGCCAAGGCTCCTGCGAAGAAGCCCGCCGCCAAGAAGCCGGCCGCGAAGCCGAAGTCTTGAGCCACGCCAAACCGCCGATCGTCATGGTCCACGGCGCCTTCTGCGGCGGCTGGATCTGGGACGACTTCCGGGGCGCCTTCGAGGCGGCCGGCCATACGGTGCTGACCCCCGACCTGCCCGGCCATACCGCCGGGACCGACCCGGCCGGCAAATCGATGAGCGACTACGCCGACCACATCGCCGCCGTCTGCGCCTCGTGCGAAACGCCGCCGGTGCTGATCGGCCATTCGATGGGCGGGCTGGTGGCCCAGCTTGTGGCCGCCAAGGCGCGGCTGTCGGCCCTGGTGCTGCTGGCTCCGTCGGCGCCCTGGGGCGTTTACGGCTCGACCATGGAAGAGGGGGCGAGCGCCGTCAGCCTCTACGCTCTCGGCCCCTTCTGGCTGCAGGCCATCGCCCCGGACAAGACCCTGGCCCACAGCTACAGCCTCGACCGCATGGACAAACCGGCCCGCGACGCTGCCTTCGCCCGCATGGTCCCGGAAAGCGGCCGCGCCCTGTGGGAGACGCTGAACTGGTGGCTGGACCCGTTCATGACCACCCAGGTGTCGGCCAAGCCCGGCCTGCCGGTGCTGGCCATGGCCGGCGGCAAGGACGTCATTCACCCCGCCGTCACCGTCCGCCAGACCGCCCAGCGCATGGGCGGTGAGGCCGTGGTCTTCGAGGACATGAGCCACTGGCTGCCGGGCGAACCCGGCTGGGAGGCGGTGGCCGCCCGCTGCCTGAACTGGCTTGACGGGAAGCTCGCCCGGGCAGCCTGAGCCTACTCCGCCTTCGGAACCTTCTCGCCGTCGAAGGCGCCCTGGATGAAGTTGATCATGCGACGGCGAACATCGACCCCGTGCCAGGGCTCGCGGCTGACCCGACCAAGGAAGTTACCGCCCAGCACGCCATGGTTGGAGCGCGGATAGAGGATCAGCTCGACCGGCACGCCCTCCTGGCGCAGGGCCCGGTACATCTCCCAGGACTGGCCGGCCGGGTCGGTGGTGTCGTCCTCGCCCTGCAGCAGCAGGAAGGGGGTTCTGGCCCTGTCGGCCGTCGACAGCGGGCTCTGGCGCCAGGCGTCGGCGAAGTTGCGCCAAGGCAGGCCATAGTACCAGCGATCGTACCAGCTCGAGTCCTCGGTGCCGTATTCGCTGAACTGGTCGATGACCGGGGCGCCGCTGACCAGGGCCTTGAAGCGGTCGGTGCGGCCGGCCACGAAGCCAGCCATCTCGCCGCCGTAGCTGTAGCCGATCAGGGCCATCTTCTTCGCATCGATGGGGTAGTCGGCGATAACCGCGTCGACCCCGGCCATGATGTCGCGATAGTCGCCGCCGCCCATGTCATTCTTGTTGGCGGCCAGGAAGGCGGTTCCATAAGCGGTGCCGCCCCGCGGATTGGGCTGCAGCACGGCCCAGCCCTGGGCGACCAGCAGATTCACGAGGTTGGAGTTGTTGTCGGCGAAGGTGCCGGCCGGGCCGCCGTGGACGCTGACGATGAGCGGGACCTTTCCCTTCGCGCCCGGCGGCAGGTAGAGGAGCCCTTCGATGGTCAGGCCGTCGCTCTGCCAGTGGATGAGCTTGCTTTGCACGGGCTTCCAGCTGGCCGGGACCAGGGCGGGCGTGGCAAGTTTCACCGGTTTGTCGCCCAGAGCGGCCACGACATAGGGCGTGTTCGGCTGGGTGCTGGAGCCGGCGATGAAGGTCCAGCCGCTCTGGCCGATGTTGGACGACAGGCCGCCGGTCACCGGCTGGCCGGTATCGGCCCAGGCGATCGCGCCACCGGCCAGCGGGATCGTCGCGATGCGCCGCTGGACCCCGACCTCGACCAGCATGATCGCCGCCGCGCCATCGCGGCTGATGGTGACGTCGCCGGCCAGCGAGCCCTTCAGGCCACGGGTCAGGTTGCGCGGCGCGGCGCCGCGCTTGTCGATGACATAGAGGTCGGCGCATCCGGGCGGGGCGTCGTCCTGGCATTGGGCCAGGTAGACCAGGGCCTCCCCCGCCAGCCTGGCGGCGGCGGCGGTGGCCGGGACCGCTTCGAGGCGTTTGGGCGCGCCGTCGACCGGCACGACCCAGGCCTGGCTGGCCGGGCCGAGGTCGTCGCTCTCCGGATCGACGACGATGGTCAGGCGCTTTGAATCGGGGGTCCAGCTGGGCGTTCCGGCATTGAGCGGCAGGGCGATCTCGCGGGCGGCGCCGCTGGCGGTGTCGACCAGATAGAGGCGGATTTTGCTGTCCCCGAAGCCGACACGGCGGGCGTCGTCCTTGCGGCCCTTGGCTTCCTCGACCTTGGGATCGTCGCCGTCGGTGGCGGTGATCGCCAGCCACTTGCCGTCCGGAGACGGGGTGAAGTTGCGGACCGAGGTCTCTTCGCCCTCGGCCTTCACCGACCAGCCGGCGTTGACCTTGTCGTCCTTGCGGGCCAGGCGGAAGGGCTGGGCCTCGCCGCCGTCGAGCGGCAGGCGCATCAGGCGGCGGCTCTCCGCCCGGCTGGCGGCGAAATAGATCCAGCGGCCGTCGGCGGACCAGACCGGTGTGTCCTCGCCGCCGTCCTTGTCGGCCGGCGAGCGGGTCAGTTGGCGGCCCTCGGCGCCCGAAGCGGGCAGCAGCCAGATGTGGGTCTTGGCGCCGTCGGCGGTGCTGTCGCTAATCACCATCGCCACCTGCGCGCCCGAGGGCGACAGGGCCAGGCCGCGCACTTCGCGGATCTGCCGGATCTCCTCGTTCATCGTCCCCTTGGGGGCCGACAAGGCGGGCGCGGCGATGGCGAGGCTCAAAAGCGCGGCGAGCGCCCAGCGATTTGAGATGGTCATGAAGGTCCCGTCCGACGTCGAGAAGGGACTGTCGGACGGGGCTCGCCCGGCTTCAAGCCGTCAGGCGCTCGGGGAAGAGAAAATCTTCAGGCCGACGATGCCGGCGACGATCAGGCCGACGCAGACCAGCCGCGCCACCGTGGCCGGTTCCTTGAACAGGATGATGCCGACGATGACCGTGCCGACCGCGCCGATGCCGGTCCAGACCGCGTAGGCGGTGCCGAGCGGCAGGGTTTTGATCGACCAGCCGAGCAAGGCCATGGAGATGACCAGGGCGATGGCCGTCCAGACGGTCGGCCACAGGCGGGTGAAGCCTTCGGTGTATTTCAGGCCGACGGCCCAGCCGGTTTCGAAGCAGCCGGCGACGACGAGAATGATCCAGGCCATGAGGGGTTTCCCTTGTGAAGCCGGGCCGTCCCGCTTGAGAGAAAAGGCCGGCGGGTCGTCCCGCCGGCCGAAAAACCCTACGGCGTGATCGCGTAGATCACATCGGTCTGGTCGTACTTGGAATTGACCGGCGTGCCGCCGACCTTGCGGACGGTGACCAGGACGATGTCCTCGCGCTTGTTGTCGGCGGTGACGTGCGACCATTTGCGGTTGGTGCGTTCCATGTCGGTGGTCCGCTTGGCGTTATCTTCCAGGGTCCAGCCGTTGTAGATCGCCCAGTTGTGGACGTCAGTGATGGTCGCCTCGAGGCCGTTGATCGAATGCTGGATCGAGACGTTGCAGACGTTCTTGTTCACGCCCTGGTCGCGCAGGGTGACCTTCAGGCCCGGGGCCCAGGTCTTTTCCCAGATGTTGTCGCGCTTCTTCAGCTTGAAGCCGTAGCCGGTCGCCAGCTTGGTGATGTCGCCGCCCTGGACCAGCGGGAAGCAGACCCGCTTGATGACGTCGTTGAACAGCACCGAGGTCGCCTCGGTCGGAGCCGCCGGCGGCGGGGGCGGAGGCGGCGGCGGCTCGGGCGCGGCCACCGGAGCCGGCACGGCCGGGGTGGCGGGCGCCGGAGCGGTTTCCGGAGCGGGCGTGGCGGC
>JAQGIK010000137.1 GCA_028291265.1 Caulobacter sp.
GCCAACCCCTTCAACGGCCTCACCGGGGCCGGGACCTACCTCTCCTCCCCCGCCCTGGTCGACATCGATGGCGACGGCGATTTCGACCTCGACCTCGGCTCCTACGGCGGCCATCGCTTCTTCGAGAACACGGGCACGGCCCTGGCCCCCGCCTTCACCGAGCGCACCGGCGCCGCCAATCCGTTCGGCGGCGTCTACAGCACGACCTCGCGCTCGACCTTCGTCGACATCGATGGCGACGGCGACCTCGACGCCGTGGTCGGCGGCACGTTCGGGCCGGCCGTCTATCGCAACACCACCACCGTCGGCCAGCCGGTCACCGTCTCGATCCAGTCCGACCTGCCGACGATCAACGGCCTGGCGCCGACCCTCTACATCGCCGAGAACGGCGGCTTCCAGCAGCCGGGCATCGACGTCACCGTCACCGACGCGCTTGGCGGCATTCCGAACGGCAGCCTGACGGTCACCGGCCTGCTGACCGAGGACAGCGTCACCATTGTCGACCAGGGCATGGGCGCCGGTCAGATCGGCTTCGACAGCGGCACGGGCGACATCACCTGGGGCGGTGTACTGATCGGCCAGGCGACAGGTGGACTGAACGGCGCCGACCTGGTGATCAGCTTCAACGGCGCGGCCGACGCGGCGGCGGTCGAGGCGCTGATCGAGGACCTGGCGTTCGCCGACGGCCGCACCGACCCGACCCAGAGCCGGATGATCACCCTGCTGCTGGCCAACGCCGGTGGCGAGGTCATCGGCGACGACCTGGCCTTCCAGGGCCAGATCTCCCGCATCGCCACCATCGGCTTCATCGACGTCGACTTCCCGGCCCCGGCCCTGGGCGATCTGGACGGCGACGGCGATCTCGACATGGTCATCGGCGACTCCCATGGCCAGATTCACCTGTTCCGCAACGTCGGAACGACCGAGGCGGCTCTGTTCAGCGAAGAGCTGATCGCCCCCTACTTTGGCCTGCCCTACAGCAGCGCGGGCTACGTCAGCCCGGCGCTGGGCGACCTCGACGGCGACGGCGACCTGGACATGGTCGTCGGTGACGATGACGGCAATCTGCGGGCCTACGAGAACACCCGGGCCGGCGCGGCCGGGCCTTACTTCGAGGAGATGACCGGCGGCGGCGATCCGTTCGGCGGCGCGACCACCGCGTCGGTCGGCGGCGTGTCCATCGTCGATATCGACGGCGACGGCCTGCGGGACGTTGTCGTCGGCGCGGTTACCGGCGCGCTGCGCTACTTCCTCAATACCGGAACCGCGGGTGCCGCGATCTTCACCGAACAGACCGGCGGGGCCAATCCGTTCGACGGCGTAACCGGCTCGGGCTACGTCGCCCCGGCCTTTGCCGACATCGACGGCGACGGCGACTTCGACCTGTTCCTCGGCGACTACGGCCTGGGACAATATTTCGAGAACACCGGAACCGCCACGGCGCCAGTCTTCACCCTGGCCCCCAACATCCTCACCGACGGCGCCAGCGGCTTTGTCCAGCGCGGGACCTTCGGCGACCTCGACGGCGACGGCGACATCGACCTGGTCACCGCCGGCGGCCAATACCTGACCCTCTACACGCAGGACACGCGCGGGGTCAGCTTCGAGCTGTTCATCAACATCACCCTGTCGCCCGCCACCCTCGGCCTGGCCGACAACGACCTCACCTTCGCCGAGAACACGGTCAACGCCGCGCCACAGCTGATGCTTATCGGCGCGACCTTCGACGATCCGGACGGCAGCCAGGACGGTGGCATCCTGGCCGTCACCGGCGTCCTGGCGGACGAGACCATCTCGATCCGCAACCAGGGCGCGGGCGCCGGCCAGATCGGCTATGACGACGTCACCGGCGACGTCACCTACGGCGGGGTCCTGATCGGCAACTTCTGCGGCTGCTCGGGCGGCGACGTCGCCCTGTTGTTCACCGCCTCTGTGACCAACGACGCCATCCAGGCGGTGCTCAACAATCTCACCTACCAGAACCTTTCCAACAGTCCGGTCGCCACCCACGATCTCAGCATCGCCTTCATCGACGGCCAGGGCGTCCCGATGGCGGCGCCCGCCCTGGTCAGCTTCTTCGAGATCAACGGCCTGTTCGACGGCATCGATCTGGGCGCCGACAGCGCCCCTCGGATGATCTTCCTGCCGGGCGACAACGATCCGGACTTCCTGGTCTCCAACGCCGCCGGCGGCATAACCGCCTTCCTCAACGACGGCTCGGGCTGGGATCAGGCCGATCCCGTCGATAATCCGCTGACCGACGCCAATGTCGGCGCCGGGCCATGGCTGCCCATCGACCTCGATTCCGATGGCGACCTGGACCTGGTCGTCCTTAGCAGCGGCGGCATCCTGCGCTCCTACGAGAACCAGTCGGGCGTCTTCTTTGCCGGCGGGCCGGTCAATTCCGACGCCCTCGACGGCCTCGACGTCGGGGTCGGCGCCCACAGCCTCAACTTCCTCGATACCAACAACGACAGCTCTTATGAGTTGGTCATCGGCCAGGCCGACGGCTCGGTTAGCCTGTTCACCTTCGACCTCAACACCTTCGAGCTGGTCGAACAGGCCGGCGCGGCCAATCCCTTTGACGCCATCGATGTCGGGACCAACGCCATGGTCGCCTTCGGCGATGTCGATAACGACGGCGACTACGACCTGGTCATCGGGGCCGGCGACGGCACGCTGCACTATTTCGAAGGCGTCGCCGGCGCGTATGTCGAGCACACCGGGACCAACGATCCCTTCGCCGGCATCGACGTCGGCGACAACGCCGCCCCCATGCTGATCGACGGCGACCAGGACGGCTTCGACGACCTGCTGATCGTCGGGGCCGCCGACGGCACGGTCCACAGCTTCGGCAACTTCACGGTCAACGCCGTCACCGTGACCATCAAGGTCACGGCCGAGCCCGACCTGGCCGACGACAGCTTCGCCATTCTCGAAAGCCAGGCCCTCAGCGGCGACGTCAGCGCCGACAACGGCGCCGGCGCCGATGACGACGACGGCGACGTCACCCTGATCAATGGCCTGGCCTTCACGGCCGGCGTGCCGATCACCCTGCCCTCTGGCGCGCGACTGACGATGAACGCCGACGGGACCTTCAGCTACAATCCGGGCGGCGCCTGGGACCGCCTGGCCGGGCCTCTCTCGGGGGCCTCCAACACCGTCGGGACCGAGAGCTTCACCTACACAACGGCCGGCGGCCTGACCGCCACGGCCCGGATCACCATCACCGGCGTCGATTCCAACAAGGACCAGCTGCAGGGCACGCCCGGCGACGACATCATCGACGGCGGCCTCGGCAACGACACCGCCCTCGGCGGCGCCGGCCTCGACGACCTCAGCGGTGGCGACGGTAACGACAGCCTGTTTGGCGGCGACGACAACGACCTGGTCACCGGCGGCGACGGGGCCGACAAGCTGTACGGCGACGACGGCGACGACACCCTGGCCGGCGGCGCGGGGGCCGACCGCTTCGACGGCGGGGCCGGTTCCGACACCCTCGATGGCGGCGACGCCAACGACTACCTCGACGGGGGGCTAAGCGCCGACGGCATGGCCGGCGGCCTCGGCAACGACGTCTACATCGTCGATGACCCGGGTGACACGACCAGCGAGGCCGGGGGCGAGGGCTACGACATCGTCCGCACCGCCCTGACCTGGACGGTGGCCGACAACATCGAAGGCCTCGAACTGCAGGGCGGCGGCAACGTCAGCGGCACGGGCAACGCCGGCGCCAACAACCTGCAGGGCAACAGCGGCGCCAACAGCCTGTCGGGTCTGGCCGGCGTCGACACCATCAACGGCAACGACGGCGACGACGTCATCATCGGCGGCGAGGGCAACGACCTGCTGCGCGGCGGCCTCGGCGCCGACACCTTCGTCGTCGCCCACACCTTCGGATCGGTGCTGGAGACCGACCAGGTCTATGACTTCAGCGCCGCCGAGAACGACATCATCGACCTCTCCCAGATCGACGCCATCGCCGGCGGCGCCGACGACGCCTTCACCCTGGTCTCGGCCTTCAACAAGCACGCCGGCCAGATGACCCTGACCTTCGCGGCCGGGATCACCACCCTGAAGCTCGACATCAACGGCGACGCCAAGGTCGACTACCAGATGAAGATCAATGGCGACGTCACCGGCGAGAGCGGCGACTGGTTGCTCTGATCCGGTTGGGAAATCGAAAAAATCGCAACCCACCCTAAAATGTGCAGTTGTTGCACCGAAGGCCAACGTTAGAAATCCCTGTCCACGGAAGACCACGTGGAGGGGCGAATGTCGGCGCCGCGAATTCAATACCTCGATCCGGACATCACCCTGAGTGTGTCTCAGGTATCGTTGTCGTCTCTTTTGGAAAGCGGCGTCGTCTACGTCTTCGACGATGACGGCGATCTAGCCAACGGATCTTTCGTCGTCTCGGGACTTCTTGCGAACGATCGCATAGAACTCGATGGCGGCTTCTTCTTCGACCTGACTTGGGATAGTTCCACTGGCGAAGTCGCCTGGCAGGGCGTCGTCTTCGGCATCGCCACCGGCGGCGCGGGCGACGACTTCGTGGTGGCCTTCAACGCCAACGCCACGGCCGCCTCGATCGAGGCGCTGATCAAGAGCCTGACCTATCGCGTCGACGGCCCGGTCACGACCGGCGACCACGACCTGACCTTCACCCTCTACGACGCGGCCGGCCACCCCAGCACCGGACCCGCCGATTTCGCCGTCGTCAGCCGGGCCGCCGACGACCTGCCCGACCTCGGCGCCAACATCTACAGCGCCGCCTTCGCCGACATTGACGGCGACGGCGACTTCGACCTGGTGCTGGGCGCCGGCCTGACCTCCGACATCCGCTACTTCGTCAACGGCGGCGACGCCCAGACGCCGCTGTTCCAGGAACAGTTCGGCGCCGCCAACCCGTTCGACGCCATCCACAACCACATCGCCGTCCGCCCCGTCTTCTTCGACATCGATGGCGACAGCGATCTCGACATGATCGTCGGCGAGCGCGACGGCCAGATCCAGCTGTTCGTCAATGACGGCCCGCCGGGCGCGCCGCAGTTCACGGCGGCGGTCAGCGACCCGTTCGCCGGCATCAGCGCCACCTACAACTCCTATTCCAGCGTGGCCCTGGGCGACATCGACGGCGACGGCCTGGCCGACCTGCTGGTCGGCGGCTCGTTCAAGGAGTTGAAGTATTTCAAGAACACCGGCGCCGCCGGCGCGCCGGCCTTCACCCAGCAGTTCGGCGTCGATAACCCATTCGACGCGGTCCGCTCGGCCGGCTACCGCGCCACGCCGCATCTGGTCGACCTCGACGGCGACGGCGACCTCGACCTGCACGTCGGCAGCAACGGCGGCCAACGATTCTACGAGAATTTCGGCACGCCCGGCTCGCCGGTCTTCATCCAGCGCACCCTGCAGGACAATCCGCTGGCCATCGCGCCCGGCAACGCCTCGGAGGCGTCCTACGTCGACATCGACGGCGACGGCGATCTCGACCTGATCCTCTCCGGCTATGACGGCATGACCCTGCTGCGCAACACGCCCAGCCTCGGCCAGCCCTTCACCCTCTCCATCCCGCCGGCCCCGCCGCTCATCGAAGGCCTCGCCTCCCGGGTAACCCTGACGGAGACCGCCCTCGTCTCCGGCCCCGCCCTGCTTGGCTTCGACGTCTACATCGAGAACGGCTCAATGGGGGTCGGCGGCGGTTCTCTGACCATTGCCGGCCATCTGCCCGAGGACAACCTGACCATTCTCAGCCAGGGCGACGCCCCTGGCCAGATCGCCTTCGACAGCATGACCGGCGAAATCCGCTACGGCGGCGCCCTGCTGGGCCACGCCTCCGGCGGCTTCATTGGCTCCAGCATGTACATCGCGTTTGTCCCCGGGGCAGACGAGATCGGCGTCGAGGCCCTGATCGAGCGCCTGGCGCTGTTCAACACCGCCGCCGCCCCGACGGGCAGCCGGGTATTGACCTTGGCGCTGGCCAATGCCGACGACGAGGTCGATGGCTCCGGCCTACTGGTCGAGCGCGGCCACACCCTCGGCGGCCTGGACGTTGTCAGCCACAGCGAGGCCGCCCCGGCCTTCGGTGACCTCGACGGCGACGGTGATCTGGATCTGGTGGTCGGCCGCCGCACCGGGGAAGTCGTCTTCTACCTCAACATCGGCACGGCCGCCGGGCCGGTCTACGCCCGCCAGCCGGCCGGCCTGTTCGGCCAGCCGACGATGCCGAACGACCATATGGTCATCGCGCTCGGCGACCTTGACGGCGACGGCGATCTCGATCTGGTCGGCGGCGATGAATTCGGTGTCCTGCGGGCCTTCGAAAACACCGGCGGCGCGGCCTCGCCCCACTGGCAGAACTACGCCTTCGATCCCTTCGGCGGCGTCAGCGCCTTCAACACCGTCGGCGGCATCGCCATCGCCGATGTCGATGGCAACGGCGCGCAGGACATCATCGTCGGAACCGACGGCGGTTTTGTCATGCACTTCAGCAACAACGGCGGGGCCTCGCCGACCTTCGACCTGCGGTACGGCCAGATCGACGACCCCCTGAACGGCGTCAGCGGCTCGGGCGAGGTGGCGCCGACCTTCGGCGACTTCGACCTGGACGGCGACCTCGACCTCTTCCTCGGCGATGCCGGCGACGGCGCCTGGTTCGAGAACACCGGCACGCTCCAGGCGCCCGTCTATATCGAGATCGACAACCCCACCGTCCAGACGACCAGCGGCAACCTGAAGCGGCCGGTGTTCGTCGATATCAACGGCGACGGCTGGCTCGACCTGGTCACCGGCAGCGACGACGAGAACGGCTTGACCGTCTTCCTGCGCCAGGGCCCGGGGGTCAGCGTCGAGGTCCAGATCATCGACGCCAACAGCCAGCCGACGCTGACCGGCGTCACCGCCAGCCGCACCTTCGGCGAGAACCTGGTCAACGCCACGCCCCAGCTGCTGATCCAGGGCGCGACCTTCAACGACATCGACGGCCCCTTCCCCGGGGCGACCGTCACCCTCGCCGGCCTGCTGGCCGAGGACCGCGTCTCGGTCCGCAACCAGGGCGCCGGGGCCGGCCAGATCGGCTACGACAACGGCACGGGCGCGGTCACCTTCGGCGGCGCGATCATCGGCGTCTTCACCGGCGGGGCCGGGGCCACCGCAACCATGACCTTCAGCGCCGCCGCCACCCAGGCCGCCGTCCAGGCGCTG
>JAQGIK010000167.1 GCA_028291265.1 Caulobacter sp.
CAGCGCCGGCCTGTCAGGATGAACAGCGTTCTGGCGCGGCCGCTACGACAGCGTTCAGGATCAAACCGCATCCGCCGGCGCTGTCCCCTCCACCACGACCTTCGGTCGCGGTCCCCCTCCCCCGTCCGCTACGCGGCCGGAGGAGGAACTTCGAACGGCAATTCCGGAACCAGCGGCGGCAGGCCGCACACCTCGCGCACCGCGCCCCAGCTCAGCCGGTGCTGCGGACAGGGCCCCAGGGTCCGGAGCGCCTCGAAATGCGCCCTGGCGCTGTAGCCCTTGTGGGACGCGAATCCGTACCCCGGATGCTCGGCGTCCATCGCCACCATCACCCGGTCGCGCGCCACCTTGGCCAGGATCGAGGCGGCGGCGATCGACGCCGAAATCCCGTCGCCGCCGACAATCGTCTTCACCTCGCAAGGCAGCTTGAACCGGTAGTTGCCGTCGACCAGCGCGTACACCGGCGTCACGCTCAGCCCCTCGACGGCGCGGCACATCGCCAGGCCGGCCGCATGCAGGATGTTCAGTTCGGCGATCTCCTCGACCGAGGCGAACCCGACGGCGAACGCCACCGCCTTCAGCTTGATCTCGAACTCCAGTTCTTCCCGCTGCTTGTGGGTCAGGAGCTTGGAATCGTTGAGTCCCTTGGGCAGCCGCTTCCTCGGATCCAGGATCACCGCGGCGGCGCTGACCGGCCCGGCCAACGGGCCGCGCCCGGCCTCGTCCACCCCGCAGACGGGGGCGGGGCAGGCGCGTTCCAGCATCAGGTCGGGCTTGCGGACGGGCATCAGGGACTCGCCTTAGCGCCGTCCATCGCCGTTGGCCATGGGCGCGGCAGCGGGTCGCGCCGTAACCGGAAGTTCGCCTATCGCCGGTATCGTCGGGCCATGAGCGATGCTCCCGCCTTCGGCCGCCGCCCGTCCGCCGATCCCACTCCCGCGCCGACAATGGCCGAGCCCCTCAAAGGGTCCCGGAAAACCTGGGCGGAAAGTCAGCTGGCCGGCATCACCGCCGCCTCGCCGGCCAGCGTCTGCACCGGCCACAGCGGCCGCGCCTGGTTGGCGAACGTGCCCTGGCTGAAAGCCTAGGGCTCACCCTTCGAACAGCCCATGCCGCCGCATTGCTCATGGCGGAAGCAGGTGGTCAGGTGGTCGTTGACCATCCCCACCGCCTGCATGAAGGCATAGACGATCACCGGGCCAACGAACTTGAAGCCCTTGGCCTTCAGCGCCTTGGCCATGGCCTCGGCTTCCGGTGTCTTGACCGGAACCTGGCCCGTCGCGGTCCACCGGTTCTGGATCGGCGCCCCGCCGACGAAGTCCCACAAAAAGGCGCTGAAATCCTCGCCGCGCTCGCGCATGTCCAGCCACAGCTGTGCGCCATTGATGGCCATGTCGATCTTGGCGTTGGAGCGCACGATCCCCGCATCGGCCATCAGCCGCGCCCGATCGACGTCGCCGTACCTCGCCACCTTCTCCGGATCGAAGCCGTCGAAGGCCAGGCGGAAGGCCTCGCGCTTCTTGAGGATGGTGATCCACGACAGCCCGGCCTGGAACCCGTCCAGCACCAGCTTCTCCCACAGCGCCCGCGGGTCGTACTCCGGCACGCCCCATTCGGTGTCGTGATAGTCGATGTAGATCTGGTCCTTCACGCCGGGCCAGGTGCAGCGAATCAAACCGTCGGTCATGGCGATGTTCCTAGCATGTTCCCCGCCGTCTGGACGCCCCGGCCGCCGCGGGCGATGCTGCCACCCGTAACGAGGGGGAGTATCCGATGAAGACCGTCGCGTGGATCGCCTTGGCGGCCCTGGCGCTTGCCGCCCCGGCCGGCCTCGCCGCCCAGGCCCAGGATCGCGTGGCCGAGTCCTCGCCGCCGGGCCAGCCACCCTCCCGGATCATCCACGGCAAGTCGACGCCGTTCATCGTCGATGGCCGGCTGCTGCTCTATCAGGGCGAGATCGTCGTCTTCGCCGTCAGCCCCGAGGGCGGCGGGCCGGTGTTCGTCGTCGCCGGCAAGGCGGCCGAGGATCGGCCCCTCGCCGACGGGGAACTGCGGGCCCGGCTGGAGGGCGGCATGATGTCGATCAACAGCGGCCATTCCCGCTGGCTGAATTATTCCGCCCGTCTGTCGACCTCGGGCGGCAAGCCAAAGCCCACCAGCGTCTGCACGATCATGGCCGGCAAGGGCGCCTTCGAAAGCTGGCAGGGGCCCATCGCCTATCTGTCGCTGGGCGACTTCAAGCCGGCGGCCGAGGGCTCGCTGGTCTGCCGCTAGAAGGCGACGGTCGCCGAGGCGAACAGGCGTCCGTCGTAGTTCGCCCCGCGCTCGTGGCTGTCGGTATCGTACCAGCGCAGGTCGAGGGCCAGCCGCTTGGTGGCGTTCCAGCTGACCCCGGCGTTCCAGGCCCGGTAGTCGGCCCCGCCGTCCTGCTCGCGCAGTCCGTAGGCGGCGGAAATCTTCCAGCCCTTGGCGACCTTGCGGCTGGCCTGGGCCTCGACCCACCAGGCCGCCTCGGTGGCGGCGTAGCTGTCGGGACTGTATTCGACCCGCAGGCGCAGGTCGGTTCCGGCCACCGGCGTGGCGGCGTCGGCGCGAACTTCCAGCCAGGTGTCCTGGAAGCGGCTCTCCGTGCCCGGAATGGTCTTGACGATGGCCCGCAGGTCCAGCTTGACCGCACCGACCTTCGGCGCGCCGCCGACGAAGGCCTGCAGCTCGGCGTCGCCGCCCTGGGAGGTCCGGGCCGTCGAGCCCCAGACGCCGGCGGTGACCGGGCCGAAGTCGTAGGCGGCCTCGGCCTGGACGGCCGGTTCACCGCCGCTCTTGCCGGCCCCCTTGGAAATGAACTCGCTGGCCACGGCCGCCTTGACCGTCCACGGACTGTCCGCCGCCATGACAGCGCAGGGCAGGGCGGCGATCAGCAGGCCAACGCCGGCGCAGGTTGTCAGGGTCCGGATCATCCGGGGGCGGATAAACGGACTCCGCGAAGGATTTGTGACAATCGATCCGTAGGCGTCAGATCACCTTGAACAGCCTCAGGCCCTGATAGAGGCAGAGCAGCAGCACGACGGCCCCGACGATCCAGGTGAAGGTCCGCACCGGGATGATCTTGACCACCCAGCCGGCCAGCGGCGCGGCGACGACGCCGCCGACCACCAGGCCCGCCACCGCCGAGGCATGCTCGATGATGCCGTCGGCGTCCTTCCAGTTGCCGGTGACCAGGGCGAAGACGAAGGTCGCCGAGATGGCCACGGTGACGAAGAACTCGGCCGTGTTGACCGTGCCGATCGAATAGCGCGGCGAGGTGCCGGTGCCGACCAGGGCGCTGGTCACCGTCGGGCCCCAGCCGCCGCCGCCGACCGCGTCGCAGAAGCCGCCGATCAGGCCGAGCGGGGCCAGCAGCTTGGGCGAGGTCGACTTGCTGCTCGGACCCTTCCAGGCCCGCCAGAGGATGATCAGCCCCATGACGCCCAGGTAGGCGACCACGAACGGCTTGATGGTGTTTCCGTCGATGGAGGTCAGGACAAAGGCGCCGACCACGCCGCCAATCACCCCGGCGATGGCCAGGGGCACGAACATCTTCCAGTCGACGTTCCTGTGGCTGACGTGGGAGACGGCCGAGGTGGCGGTGGTGAACACCTCCGCCGCATGCACCGAGGCCGAGGCCGTGGCCGGCGGCACGCCGAAGGCCAGCAGCACCGTCGAGGAGATGACCCCGTAGGCCATGCCCAGCGCGCCATCGACCAGCTGCGCGCCGAAACCCACGGCGACGAACAGCAGGAAGGTCAGGATCAGTTCGTTCAAGGTGTGCGCCCCGGGAGTGTCGGCCGACCTAGCCGGTTAAAGCCTATGAACTGAATGGGAATAAATCTATCGCCCCCATGAGCCTTTCTTGAGGGGGCAGGACTGCTTCGGTTCTGGTCACGAAGATGACGTTCCTCTGTCGCATAGGCTTGGGAAACGCCGCACAACGGCTTAGGTTACAGACCACATGAGCCAGGACCACACCCTCCTCCGCCCTTGGCGCCATATCGACCGCCGCAAGTCCCGCCAGATCATGGTCGGCAATGTGCCGGTCGGCGGCGACGCGCCCATCGCCGTGCAGTCGATGACCAACACCCTGACCGCCGACGCGGCCGCCACCATCGACCAGGTCCGCCAGCTCGAAGAGGCCGGCGCCGACATCGTCCGCGTCAGCTGTCCCGACGTCGAATCCACCGCCGCCCTGTCGACCATCGTCCGCGAGTCGAAGGTCCCGATCGTCGCCGACATCCATTTCCACTACAAACGCGGCATCGAGGCCGCCAAGGCCGGCGTCGCCTGCCTGCGCATCAATCCCGGCAACATCGGCAACCCGGGCCGCGTCCGCGAGGTCATCCAGGCCGCCCGCGACCACGGCTGTTCGATGCGCATCGGCGTCAACGCCGGCTCCCTGGAACGCGACCTGCTTGAAAAATACGGCGAGCCCTGTCCCGACGCCATGGTCGAGAGCGCCCTCAGCCACGCCCGCATCCTGCAGGACCACGACTTCCACGACTTCAAGATCTCGGTGAAGGCCAGCGACATCTTCATGACCGTCGCCGCCTACCAGCAGCTCAGCGAAGCCATCGACTGCCCGCTGCACCTGGGCATTACCGAAGCCGGGGCCCTGCGCACCGGCACGGTGAAGTCCTCCATCGGCATCGGCAACCTGCTTTGGGCCGGCATCGGCGACACCATCCGCGTCAGCCTGGCCGCCGACCCGGTCGAGGAGATCAAGGTCGGCTTCGACATCCTCAAGTCGATGGGTCTGCGCCACCGCGGCGTCAACATCATCGCCTGCCCCAGCTGCGCCCGGCAGGGCTTCAACGTCATCAAGACGGTGGAAGCCCTCGAAGAACGCCTGGCCCACGTCTCCACCCCGCTGTCGCTCAGCATCATCGGCTGCGTGGTCAACGGCCCGGGCGAGGCGCTGATGACCGATCTCGGCTTCACCGGCGGCGGAGCCGGCCACGGCATGGTCTACATGGCCGGCAAGCCCGACCACAAACAGTCCAACGAAACCATGGTCGACCACATCGTCGAACTGGTCGAGAAGAAGGCCGCCGAGCTCGAGGCGATCAAGGCTGCGGCCGAACTGCAGGCGGCCGAATAGTCGCACCCCCGTGACCCATTTTGAGCAAGCGGTTTGTTTCGGCCGGCGCCGAGTCGGCTAGACTGTCGGCTGGTCGACGTTGACGGGTACGGGGGCGTCCCCGCCAGCAGAAAACCTCCCAGTCGTTCAGATAACAGCGTATACTCAAGGACGATCGGTAACGCGTTCGTCCATTTCATCCCATTTGCGAGCGCGGTGCTGCCGGGCTCATCCGGGGGTCCGACCATGCGGTCGCGAGACGAGCTTCGCAAATCCCAGGCCCGCGCGGTGGCGCGGATCGGGGGCGACTACACCCTGCGCACCATGATCGCCGTGGCCGCCCAGCTCGACCACGACTACTCGCTGGCCGTCGTCTACCTCGCCATCCTGCAGGCCAACCTCGGACCGATGATGGACGACCCGGCCCTGTCGGCCAAATACGCCGGCGTCGACACCATCGCCCCGGAAGACCTGCGCCGGCCGATCAGCGTCCACGCCCTGGCCGGCTCGCTGCACATGCCCTACGAGACCACCCGCCGCTGCGTCGGCCGGCTGATCGACAAGGGCTTCGTCAAGCGCGTCAGCCGCAGCGGCATCCTCACCTGCGCCGACAAGGTGGCCGAACCGGCCCAGAAGCGCCTGGTCGAGCAACAGTACCAGGACACCCTGCGCATGGTCGGCCAGCTGCGCCGCGGCGGCATCGAGCTCGACGGGGTCTGATCCAAACTCCGATCATCCCGACGAAAGTCGGGACCCAGTTGGCAAACCAAAAGACAGGCTGGCGCTGATCAGAGCGGATTCGGCGCCCCGAGTGGACACTGGGTCCCGACTTTCGTCGGGATGATCGGAAGGGGGAGGTTGCTGCCACCCCCCGTCACCAGCCCCCTGCGCCAACCGGCGGGACTCGTCCTATATAGCTCCCGTGAGCGACACCCCCGACCCCCCTGCGGCAAAGACCGACAACCACCTCCCCGTCACCGAGGCCGCCGCCCTGCGCGCCGCCGCCCTGATCAAGTTCCACGCCAACCGCCTGCCCGACGCCCCCGGCGTCTACCGCATGTACGGCGAGGACGGAGAGTGCCTCTACGTCGGCAAGGCCCGCTCCCTCAAAAAGCGCGTCATCCAGTACGCCCAGGGCCGCTTCCACACCAACCGCATCGCCACCATGGTCGATCTCACCCGCTCGATGGAGTTCGCCTCCACCCGCACCGAGACCGACGCCCTGCTGCTCGAGATCAACCTGATCAAGCAGCTCAAGCCCCGCTTCAACGTCCTGCTGCGCGACGACAAGTCCTTCCCCGAGATCGTCATCCGCCGCGACCACGCCGCGCCGCAGCTGCGCAAGCACCGCGGCGCCCACACCATAAAGGGCGACTACTTCGGCCCCTTCGCCAGCGCCAACGCCGTCAACCGCACCTTGAACACCCTGCAGAAGGCCTTCCTGCTCCGCTCCTGCAGCGACAGCGTCTACGAGACCCGCACCCGCCCCTGCATGCTGCACCAGATCCGCCGCTGCGCCGCCCCCTGCACCGGCCTGATCGCCACCGACGACTACGCCCACCTGGTCGAGGAGGCCGAGGCCTTCCTGCGCGGCAAGTCCCGCGCCGTCATGGCCCGCATGAGCGAACAGATGCAGGCCGCCTCCGACGACATGGAGTTCGAGCTCGCCGCCCGCCTGCGCGACCGCATCCGCGCCCTGGCCTCCGTCGCCCAGGAAACCACCGTCAACCCCGAGACCGTCGACGAGGCCGACGTCTTCGCCCTGCATTCGGTCGGCGGCCAGGCCTGCATGCAGGTGTTCTTCTTCCGCGCCGGCCAGAACTGGGGCAACCGCGCCTACTTCCCCCGCATCGACAAGTCCGACACCGACGCCGAGGTCATGGGCGCCTTCATCGGCCAGTTCTACGACGACAAGCCCATCCCCCGCCTGATCCTCGTCTCCCACGCCCCCTTCGAGATCGAACTGCTCGAAGAGGCCTTCAGCATGAAGGGCGGCCGCAAGGTCGAGATCGCCCAGCCCCGCCGCGGCGAAAAGAAGGGCCTGGTCGACGAGGCCCTGACCAACGCCCGCGAGGCGCTCGGCCGCCGCATGGCCGAGGGCAGCGCCCAGGCCAAGCTCCTCGCCGGCGTCGCCGAGGCCTTCAAGCTCGACGCCCCGCCCGAACGCATCGAGGTCTACGACAACAGCCACATCATGGGCACGAACGCCGTCGGCGGCATGATCGTCGCCGGCCCCGAGGGCTTCCAGAAGAACCAGTACCGCAAGTTCAACATCAAGGGCGTGGACCTCACCCCCGGCGACGACTTCGGCATGATGAAGGAGGTCCTCCGCCGCCGCTTCTCCCGCCTGGTCAAGGAAGAGGAGGCCGGCGGCGACGTCTCCGCCCCGCGCCCGGACCTCGTCCTGCTCGACGGCGGCGCCGGCCAGCTAAGCGTCGCGTGTGAGATCATGGCCGACCTCGGCGTCGACGACATCCCCGTGGTCGGGGTGGCCAAGGGCCCCGACCGCGACGCCGGCCTGGAACGCTTCTTCCTCCCGGGCGCGGCGGCCCCCTTCATGCTCGAACCCCGCAGCCCGATCCTCTACTACCTCCAGCGCCTGAGGGACGAGGCGCACAGGTTCGCCATCGGCACCCACCGGGCCAAGCGGTCGAAGGAGATGGTGAAGAACCCGCTGGACGAGATCGAGGGCGTGGGGCCGGGGCGAAAGAAGGCGCTGCTGCATGCCTTCGGCAGCGCGCGCGGGGTGAGCCGGGCGAGCGTCGAGGACCTGGTCAAGGTGGGCGGGGTCAGCGAGCCGCTGGCGCAGCGGGTGTTTGATTTTTTCAGGAAGTGAGGGGTACGTGTCCCCCACTATGCGAATCTCTATTCGGGGTTCAGGTGACGCATTTCTTCGGACGATCTTGGTTTCCGGTAAAGAAATCGCCCACATCCGAAAAACGATCTCCAAACCACCCCGCGATTGTCGGCCTCTCAGCCAAAGTACTATTTTCAATCCAGTTGCGAGGGTTATCTCGATAGTAATCGGTAAATGATTCTATCGCATCAGTATATTTATCTTCTTTCAGTGCAAAAAAATCTACATGGCCGCAATTTTTAAATTTTCCATTACTATCACGATACAAAATCATCAAATACGGACCCTCTCCGCCATTTTCGTCAGTATTGGCAATATCTTTGAAATCATACCACGTTTCTTTTAGGTATGGCCCCTTAAGTTCGTCACAAAGCCGAAGTTCATTTACTGGGTAGTCGCCTGTGATTGTGATAAAGCGATCATGTTCATTGTCGATCAATCCAATTTTTGAGAGTGTGAAGGAGCCCGACAGCGCCCTGCACACCTTGATCGACGATTTCGCGTTCTTGGCGAGCAGGATCGCGAGATAGCTGTTCTTCGGCATCGTTCTCGTCTGCGCTCGCGGGGCGGGGCGCAGGGCCACCCCTAGGACGGGCCTGCTGCCATCTTGAACGAGCGCTGCGGTCGGCCTTGGAGCAGCCTCGGCTTGACCCACGGACACCGCTAGGCAGAGTGCCACGGCGAGCAAATTGGCAGCTTTTGTCCTGAACATTGGTGCTATCTCATTGCGTCGTTGAGTCCGGAATGTCTTGGATAAGTTCGACTTTTCGTAGCGGCCTGCGATAGAGCAGCCTAACCGCCGATAGCAACATCGTCCCGAAGACGGCGACCATGATGGGCGTCCACACTGAGGTTGTAGGAGTATCCGCCGCCTCATGAAAAAGGGCGATTACAAGTGCGGCCAGAGCGAGCGCGAGCAAAAAGAACGGCGCTCTAAGCGCCCAAGTCAGAAGGGGGGTGCGGCCGCCCGGATCGTCCAGCAACAGCGCGCTTCGGGTTCTCGCAAACACCAGATTGGCCGGGGGCGGTTGAGGGGCTTCGACGGATTTGGCCAACAGAGCGAGATGCTGGCTTGCCATCGCCTTGGCTTCGGCGATTCCGGCTTCATCGGAGACTTTGATCTTTGCGTCGTACCAGGCCAGCCAAAAGGCAATCAGTTTGGTGCGCTCGTCTGTTGTCAGAAAACGATTGTCTGAGTGCGCCCGATAGGTCCTGATCTGCGTCAGAACGGAAATGCAGAGAATGACCAGCGCGGCGATAATCTGGGGAAGATCGCCCAAGGTGGTTTTCGCGAAGGCGAGAAACTGGTCCACGGCCTAGCCCCGCTCGCTGGGCTGCCGATCAAGCAGTGCATTGAGCAAATCCGCTAGCCGAACGCCGCCCCTAATTAGCTGCAGTTGGACCGCTGCTTTCGCCTGATCCTGATAGTCCAGGCCAAGTTCCAGTTCTCTCGGTTTGTCGCAGGTGGGCAAGTTGTCCCAGTCGCTGCGGAGCGGTTGGTAGACTGATCTGAAAGCCACTTCGAAGGACTCTGAGGCCCAGTCATTGGCCCAGCCTTGGCCGCTCCCGCCCAGCCACCCTTGGAGGTTGGCGTTCCAAGTCTGCGCCTGCTCGGCCGTGACGTCGGCCGCGAGACGGTCACCGATCGACGCGTAGCTTTCGCCAAGGTCCCGCACAACTAGATTGTCCCAATAGGCATGCAGACGTGTGCCGGAAATGCCCCCGTCGAATCTGACGAAGACGCAATTGCCGCCAAGATCGTTGTTGTCAGCGGCATGAAGAGGTTGGTGGATGTCACCGACGAGGTGGATCAGGAACTTCAGGGCGATGATGCGTTCCGCCTCGGGCGTGTCTGGTTGCCAAAGCTCGTCCGCAAACTGGTAGATTTTGTCTACGACACAAGCGTCTGCTGGCCCGCTGCTCGCCAGCGTTCCTTCTGCGAGCTTTGGCCAGCCAAAGCAGGGCAATTCCCAATCCTGTTTAGTGGCGCCAATCTTCAGGCCGACATGATGCCACTCGCTGGTCTCCGAAGGTCCGTCCAGTTCGCGCAGCCGATCTGCCCAGGTGGCTGCAGCAATGAAGGGAGGCTCCGAGGGCTCATCGGACCCGGCGAGTGGCTCGGTATCGGCGGCCAACAGTCGATCAGCTTCCGCTCTTGCGACCGGGGTCAGTCGGCCATACGCAATGTGGGCGATTATCCTGTGACCGGTATCGCCCCAGGCAAGAGCACAGTTCGGCAGGCCGACGCCGATTATAGCCAAGACAGTGCAGAGCAGCCGTAGACTCCGCATGAGGTCCCCCCTTCACCAAGGCGCGGATCGCCGCCACCTCAGGCCGTCCCTTTTAAGTTAACAACATAAGATAGCGCTCAGGACGGCCTAGAGGTCAATATGCCGAAACAATTGAACGCAAGGTCCGGCCGGACCTTGCATTATGGAGAAGAGGCCTCAATCGGTGGGGTCACTTTGTTCCGTTCCGGCCTCGTGAACCGGAGTTAGTTAACATGGCAAGCCTGCGAGGTCCCAATGCGCGGCTGTCTTGATTCCAACAACCTCACACCGGACAACTCGCCGCCTCCAGCTGCAGCATCGCCAGCACCCGGCCAAAGCCGATGTACTGCCCCGCCATCATCGACAGCTCCAGGAATTCGGCGTCGGTGAACAGCGCCCGCATGGCCGCCACGTCGGCGTCGCCGATGTTGTGGTGGTCCACGGCAAGCTTCTCGGCGAAGTGGATGGCCGCCCGCTCCCGGGCCGTGAACCCGCCCCCCTCCTCGGAGAAAGTGTCGGCCGCGTCGACGCCGCGCGCCGCCTCGTCCTCGCTCACCGCGCCTGAGCGCCATGCGCACGCTCTTGCACAGCACGCAGCCGTTGAGGGTGGCGATGCGCAGGCGGATGAGTTCACAGAGCCTTCGCGTAGCGAAGGCTCAAACGTAAAGAGGCGAGCCCGTCCGGGCGGCGGAACCGGTATCCACTTCCGCCTGACGGGCTCGCGGGCGAGGCTCCAGCAGGCCGGCGCCGCCCGTGCGCCAGGGGTGGTCGAAGGCCTGGTAGGCCAGGACCAGGTCCGGGGCCGGGGCGAAGGCCCCGGGTTTGTCGCGAAGCGACAGGCCCCCAAGGAAGACTCAGACCCGCAGGGTCTGGGCGAAGTGGCGGCCCAGCCAGTTCTCCTCCGGCGTCGCGTCGTGGATGGCCTTCGGATACGGCGGCAGGTCTTGCGGCTCGGCCAGCGGCAGGCGGGACATTGGCGGTTCCTCCTTGGGGGAGCGCCATCAGGAGGGCAGGGCGGCACGGCGCGCAACGCGCCGTGGCGTCAGCCGCGCCGTGGCGGGCGATGACGGCCGCCGGTTCGCTCGGCGCCGCCCTTGCCGGGCCCCTGAAATGCCGTATTGGTCCCCGCCCAGTGCGACACAGGGTTGAGTCTCCGGGGGGAAGCGATGTCGGCGGCGGTTGTGTTCGCGTTGGCTGCGGCCATGGTTTCATCGGCGGCCGGCGAGCCCGATCCTCCGCCGGCCGACAAGGCGGCGGTCGCCGCCCCCCCTGCCGACAAGCCCCCGGAGAAGGCTGAAGACAAGACCGAAGAGGACAGGACCGTCTCCGACGTCGAGGTGGTCGGCGAGCGTCAGGCGGTGGTCAAGGAGATCGACCGCCAGGTCTACGACGTCCGCAAGGACCCGGAGGCCCAGAGCGCCTCGGTCAACGACATCCTCGGCAAGATCCCCTCGGTCACCGTCACCCCCAGCGGCGGGGTCCTGCTGCTGGGCCAGTCGGGGGTGACCATCCTGGTCGACGGCAAGCCGGGCAGCACCCGCGCCCTGCGCGGCGCCGACATCGAGCGCATCGAGGTGATGACCAACCCCTCGGCCCAGTACGGCCCCCGGGGCACGGCCGGGATCATCAACATCGTCACCCGCAAGGACCGCCGCCAAGGCCAGACCGGCGCCATGACCGGCTCGATCGACAGCCTGGGCGGCGGCCGGGTCAGCCTGGCGCCCAACTGGGTGATGGGGCGCTGGGTCTTCGGGGCCAACATCGGGCTCGGCCGCCAGAGCTTCGAGAGCGGGTGGCGGTCGGTGCGCCGGCAGGATGACGGCGCCGGCGGCCTGGTCACCATCCGCGAGGCCGGGCGCTCCGACTATGGAACCGACGACCTGCAGGGCGGCTTCAAACTGACCTTCCGCCGCAACGACCGGCAGAGCTTCTATGTCAGCGCCCAGGGCTTCAAGGCCGACGGCGACAGCGACGGGCGGGAGCGGGCCAGCGGCGACGGCGCCGCCTTCGACGACTATGTCCGGCGCAGCCGGGGGCCCAACAGCTACAGCGCCCTGAACCTCAATGCCGGCTACGACTGGACCGGCAAGACCGAGGGCGAGACCTTCGGCCTGTCCTTCTCGGCCAGCCCCTCGACCAACCTCTACGGCGAGACGGTGAACGAGGATTTCGACGACCCGGCCCTGCCCGACGGCCGCTACCGCCAGCTTTCCGACAACGACAGCAACGCGCTGGAGCTCAAGGCCGACTACAAGCGCCCGCTCAGCGGCGACCGCATCCTCAGTGTCGGCGCCGCCTGGAACCGCGAGGACGAGACCCAGCGGCAATTCTACGAGACGCTGACCGCGCCCGATCCGCTGCGCGACCTGGACCGCTCGATCCACGGGGTGCGCGACGTCGAGGCGGCCTATGTCACCTACCAGTTCCCGTTCGCGACCTGGACCTTCATGCCCGGCCTGCGGGTCGAGGCCGAGCAGTTCGAGGTCCGGTCCGGCGGGGCCTTCGGCGGCGCCGACGACGTCTTCTGGTATCCCAGCCTGCATGTCAGCCGCGACTTCGGCGAAGCGTACAAGCTGACCCTCAGCTACAGCCGGCGGATCGACCGGCCCGATCTCGGGCAGCTGGATCCGGTCATCCGCTACGACAGCACCACCGCCGCCAGTCGGGGCAACCCGGGCCTCGACCCGGTCACCACCGACGCCTGGGAGGCCCGCTTCGACTACAGCAAGGGCAGCTTCAACCTCGGGCTGACCCTCTATGACCGCGAGGCCTCGGGAACCTTCTCCAGCCGCTCGGTCCTGAGGCCCGACGGCGTGCGGCTGTCGACCTGGGTCAATTCGGGGGAGAGCGCCAACCGCGGCGCCGAACTCTCGGTTCGCGGCGCCCTGGCCAGCCAATGGTCCTATGTGGCGACCACCAACCTGTTCTGGCGCGAGCAGCAGGTCCTGGACGGCGGCATTCCGAGCACCGACAGCCAGTTCACCTACAGCGGCAACGCCCAGCTCAGCTGGAAGGCCACGCCCGCCAAGCCGGACAGCGGCGACCAGGTGCAGCTGGGCTTGCGCTACCTCGGGCCCAGCAAGTCCTTCCAGGGCGAGTCGGACGGCTTCCTGCGCGCCGACCTGACCTGGAAGCGCCCGTTCACCAAAAAGCTGACGGGCACGCTGAGCTTCTCCGACATCGTCGACAGCAGCGAGCAGCACAACAGCCTGCGGGCCGACGGCTACGAACAGGAATCCACCTACTGGGGCGTGGGCCCGACGGTGCGCTTTACGCTGAGCTACCGGTTCGGGGCGCCGTAGGGACGAAAGCTGGCGGCCAGGCGGTCCGCACCCGTCAGTGACCGCGCGGGGAGTGAACAAGTGGCCGGCGAAGCGGGTGTTTGATGTCTTCAGGAAACAGGGCGGCCGCATCGGTCAGGATCATCGACATTTCCGCGCCTGCGGCCCTTGAGCGATTACTGAAGCCCTGGCCATGAACGGCCAGACGCGTTCGCAGAGCAGCAGTCATGATTTCTGGAAGTCGAAATAAATCCTGAAATACTTAATAATATTAAATCCTGTTTAAACTTAACTGACCCAAGCCAATTTTTTGAAAAATATACCTAAAGGCGAAAACACACCGGTAATGGCGGAACCATTATTGGTTTCGCGCCTTGTAAAGTTTCAATTCCACGACAATGCGGTTTCCTGCTCGCGCTGACCCGAATGCCGGGCTCATGCGCCGCAAGCCGACATTGAAGCGGCCTCGTGCGCCCTCGCCGCCGCGGGGGAAATTCGCGCACTGCAACGCGGCGGCGCTTCGAGTGGGCTATGCTGAGACCAAGTCTGATAGCGGCCGTCGTTCTCGCGTCTGGACAGGCGGCGCTGGCCCAATCGCCACCGGCCGTCGGCGGACAGCTGCAGCAGATCCCACCGCCGGTGGTCCAGCAAAAGCCGGCTCCGGGCATCGACTTCGATCGCGCCAAACCCGCCCCCGACGCCGCGCCCTCGGGGCCCCAGGTCCGGGTCGATAGCCTGCGGGTCTCGGGCGCCACCCTCTTCACCGAAGCCGAATTGGTCGCAGCCACCGGCTTCGTCCCGGGCGCCGAGCTCACCCTGCCGGAACTGCGCAACCTCGCCGCCGCCGTCGCGCGGTTCTACAACAGCCGCGGCTACTTCCTGGCCCAGGCCTATCTGCCCGCCCAGGCGATCGAGGGCGGCACGGTGACCATCGCCGTCATCGAGGGCCGCTACGGCGCGGTCAGCCTGCGCAACGAGTCCGGTCTCTCCGGCCCGGTTGCCGACCACATCCTGCGCGGCCTGGACAGCGGCGACCCCGTCGCTATCGGCCCGCTCGAGCGGCGCCTGCTGCTGCTGTCCGACATCCCCGGCATCGCCGTCCGCTCGACCCTGTCGCCCGGAACCGAGGTCGGAACCTCCGACCTCGTCGTCGATCTCACCGACGCCCGTCGCATCACCGGCAGCCTGGAGGCCGACAACGCCGGCAACCGCTACACCGGCGCCTACCGGCTCGGCGGCTCTGTGAACTTCAACAACCCCACCGGCCTCGGCGACCAGATCAGCCTGCGGCTGCTGGCCTCGACAGAGGGCCTCGCCTACGGCCGGGCCGCCTGGCAGGCGCCGGTCGGCGACGCCACGGTCGGGGTCGCCTACACCCATCTGACCTACGAACTGGGCCACGAGTTCGAGGCGCTCGACGCCAGCGGCACGGCCGACATCGCCAGCCTGTTCGCCAGCTACCCGCTGATCCGCTCGCGCAACCACAACCTCTATGCCCTGGCCTCCATCGACGCCAAATGGCTGACCGACGAGATCGGCCTGGTCGGCCAGGTCTCCGACAAGACCAGCCGGGCCTTTACCCTTGGGCTGCGCGGCGCCTCCCACGACGAGCTGGGCGGCGGAGGCTGGACCACCTGGTGGGCCGCCTGGACGGCGGGCGAGCTGCAGATCGAGGACCCGGCCGAGCGGGCCGCCGACGCCTTGGCCGGGCGCACCCACGGCGACTTCGGCAAGCTCCAGTTCAGCCTCACCCGGCTGCAGACGGTGGCCGGGCCCTTCTCCCTGTACGGCGCCGTGCGCGGCCAGTTCGCCACCGACAACCTCGACAGTTCGGAAAAGATGGAGCTGGGCGGCGCCTATGGCGTGCGCGCCTATCCCGAGGGCGAGGCCTACGGCGACCAGGGCTACATCGCCACGATGGAAGCGCGCCTCAGGCTCGATGCCTGGACTTCCGATCTTCCCGGCCGCTTCCAGCTGATCGGCTTCGTCGACGGCGGCGAGGTGGATTTCGCCCATGACCCCTGGTTCACCGGCTCGAACCACGCCAGCCGCAGCGGCTACGGCGCCGGCCTCCTCTGGGCCGGTCCGCACGACCTCTTCGTCAGCGCGTCCTACGCCCGCAAGCTGGGCGACGACCCGACAACCTCGGGGCCGGACGCCGACGGCCGCGCCTGGTTCCAGATCACCAAGCTGTTCTGATGCCAGGACCAGCAGCCCCTCGGCCCCCGTCTCCACCGACAAGGACGCCATCATGAACAGTCTCGCTCGCCTGTCCGTCCACCGCGGCTCGAGACGCCTTTCCCGTCTGGCCCTGTTCGGCCTGGCTGCGTCCCTGCCGCTGGCTTTCGCGGCCCAGGCCCAGACATTGCCCCAGACCCTGCCGACCGGCGGAGCCGTCACGGCGGGGGGCGCGACCATCCAGACCGGCGGCCCCACCCTGACCGTCAACCAGACCACCCCGCGGGTGGTCATCAACTGGCAGACCTTCTCCATCGGCCGGGACAGCAGCGTCGTCTTCGTCCAGCCCGGCCGGGACTCCGTCGCCCTCAACCGGGTGCTCGGCCCCGACGCCTCGGCGATCTTCGGCAGCCTGACCTCCAACGGCCAGGTCTTCCTGGTCAATCCGAACGGCATCCTGTTCGGCGAAGGCTCGCAGGTGAACGTCGGCGGCCTCGTCGCCTCCACCCTGGGGATCGGCGACGCCGACTTCATGGCCGGTGACTATCGCTTCTCCGGAACCGGCGGCACGGTGCTCAATCGTGGCTCGATCGTCGCCGACGGCGGCTACGTCGCCCTGCTCGGGGCCAGCGTCAGCAACCATGGCGTGATCCGCGCCAACCTCGGCTCCATCGCCCTGGCCGGCGGCGAGGCGATGACCCTCGACGTGGTGGGCGACGGCCTGCTCAGCCTGGCCATCAACCGCGGGGCGGTGAACGCCCTGGTCGAGAACGGCGGCCTGCTCCACGCCGACGGCGGCAAGGTCCTGCTGACCGCCCAGGCGGCCGGCGCCCTGCTCAAGACCGCCGTCAACAACACCGGCGTCATCCAGGCCCGGACCCTGGGCGAAAACCACGGCGTCATCATGCTGCTGGCCGACATGGCCGGCGGCGAAACGACCGTCGGCGGCCTGCTCGACGCCAGCGCCCCGACCGGCGGCGACGGCGGCTTCATCGAGACCTCGGCCGCCCACGTCCATGTCGTCGATGGCGCCCGGATCACCACCGAAGCGCCGTTTGGCCTGACCGGGACCTGGCTGATCGACCCGGCCGATTTCACTGTCGGGGCCGGCGGCGACATCTCCGGCGCCACCCTGTCGGCCCAGCTGGTGACCACCAGCGTCACTATCAGCACCATCACCGGACCGGGCGCCGCCCAGCCGGGCAACGGCGACATCCACGTCAACGACGCCATCGCCTGGACCGCCTCGGGCGCGCCCACCACCCTGACCTTCCTGGCCGCCCGCGACCTCAACATCAACGCCGCCATCACCGCCACCCGTGGCAATGTCGTGGCCTGCTGCGGCCGCGACGTGAACGTCAACGCCCCGATCACCACCACCAACGGCAGCGTCCTGCTGGCCGGCGGTCGCGACGTGCGGGTGTTCCACGCCATCACCACCACCGACGGCAACATCACCCTCTGCGCCGGCCACGACGTCCACATCGACGCCGCCGTCACCCTCACCCGGGGCAGCACCATTCCCGCCCAGAGCCTCGGCCTGCCGATCGGCCTGACCCTGATCGCCGGCGCCGACGGCACGGGTCCCGGCGTCGGCGGCGGGACCATCATCTTCAGCCCGCTGGCCCCCCCGGTCACCGTCACCAACGCCCCGGCCAGGATCGCCTACAACCCGGTCTCCTACGCCACGCCCACCGACTTCGGGGTCCGCTTCACCCTCACCGAGGGCGCGACCCTGACCCAGCGGATGCTGCTGTTCCCGAACGGCGACCGGGTGTTTGACGGCACGACCGCCACCGTCCTGACCGGCTTCAACACCACCGCCGCCTCGGGCCTTCCGGTCGGCGTCACCCTGGTCGCCGGCCCCGGCGCGGTGGCCAACTACGATACCGCCGCCGTCGGCACGGGCGTCGGCATCACCTACAGCGGCTACAGCCTGGCGGGCGCCAACGCCGACCAGTACGCCCTGGCCGGAGGCATCTGCTGCGTCTCCACCTTCCGCACCGCCGGGACGATCGCCGCCGCGCCCCCCCCGCCGCCACCACCGCCGCCGCCACCG
>JAQGIK010000174.1 GCA_028291265.1 Caulobacter sp.
GCAAGCCAGCCAAGGTCGCCCTCATCGCCGTCGTCCGGAAGATGCTCAACACCCTCAACGCCATGCTCAGAGACAACAAACCCTGGACACAGCTCGTCGCCTAGCCAAACACAGTTGCTCATCCGTCGGCCTTCGGCCGCCACCTTCTCCCGACGAGCGGGAGAAGGGCGCCTATTTGGCGGCGTCCTCCGCCAGTTCCCGCAACGCCGCGTTGGCGATGGTCAGCTTCGCAAACGTCCAGCCGCCGCCGGCGTGTTCGATCTCTTCCACCGTGCGGCGCACGGCGCGGCCGGGGCCCTGGTGCATGGCGGCCCAGGACTTGACGGTCTGGGCGGCCTGTTCGCCGGTTTCGCCGGCCTGGGGGTTGGTGGCGAAGGCCATGACGGCGCGGGTCACCGCCGTCTGTTCGGTCAGCATGTCCTCGATCAGGCGGCGCACGGCCATCCGCTCGTAGTGGTCGCCGCCGCGCTTCTCGCCGGCCGCGGCCCGCAGCTTGTCGAAGAAGAAGGCGGCGCCGACCTGGTGGTAGACGCGGGCGGCGCAGACGGCCGGCCAGTTCTGGGCGGCGGCCAGGTCGATCAGGTCGGCCGCCGTGGTCAGCGGCTGCAGGGCCGCCACCGCCGTGGCCAGGGCCTCGGGCGCGCCGTCGCCGGCGAAGGCCTTGGCGCGGCGGGTGACCGCCTTCTGCTCGAACGGCGAGAGGATGGCGGGGGTGAGGGCCGCCAGTTCGGCCATGGCCGGGCGGTAGCGGTCGACCAGGGCCTGGACGCTGTCGCCGGCCTTGGCGCGGCGGGCCATCCAGTAGGTCTGGCTGCGCAGCACGTGGCTCAAGGCCCGGAACAGCGACAGCTGGCCTTGCGCCGAAGCCTTGCCGTCGAGCGCCTCGATGTCGCCCCACAGGGTGTCGAAATCGAGGATGCGGCGGCCGGCCTCGAAGCCGACCATCAGGGCGGCGTCGTCGGCGCTGGCCGAGGTCTTCAGCCGGCTGGCGAAGGTCGGGCCACAGCGGTTGACGATCTCGTTGCTCATCACCGTGGCGATGATCTCGCGCCGCAGGCGGTGGCGGTCCATCTCCTCGGCGTACTGCTGCACCCCTTGCGGGAAATAGCCCTGCAGGATGGCGCGGAAGGCCGGGTCGTCGGGACCCTTGGTGGCGATCATGTCGCTGAACAGGTCGAGCTTGCCGTAGGCGAGCAGGACGGCCAGCTCGGGCCGGGTCAGGCCCTGGCCGGCCTTGGCCAGGTCCTGCAGGGCCAGCGGGTCGGGCAGGCCCTCGACCTTGCGGTCGAGTTTGCCGTCGGTTTCCAGCTCCGCGATGAAGCGGGCGTGGCTGTCGATCTCGGCCGGGGCGTCCTGCTGCAGCAGGGAGAGGGCCAGGGTCTGGTCGTAATTGTGCTCGAGGACGTGGCTCGCGACATCGTCGGTCATCGAGGCCAGCAGCTTGTCGCGGGCCGGACGGTCCAGCTTGCCGGCGCGCTCGACCATGCCGGTGAGGATCTTGATGTTGACCTCATGGTCGGAGCTGTCGACGCCGGCGCTGTTGTCGATGGCGTCGGTGTTGATGCGGCCGCCCCCCCGGGCGAACTCGATGCGGCCGGCTTGCGTGAGGCCCAGGTTGGCGCCCTCGCCGACCACCTTGACCCGCAGGTCGGGGGCGTCGACGCGGATGCCGTCGCTGGCCTTGTCGCCGGCGTCGGCGTGGCTCTCGCGGCGGGCCTTCACATAGGTGCCGATGCCGCCGAGGTAGAGCAGTTCGGCCCGGGCCTTGAGGATGGCGGTCATCAGCTCATTGGGGCTGACGGCGTCGCTCTTCAGGTCGAGGGCGGCCTTGACCTCCGGCGTGATCGGAATGGTCTTCAGGGAGCGGGCGAAGACGCCGCCGCCCTTGCTGATCTTGCTCTTGTCGTAGTCCTCCCACGAGGAGCGCGGCAGCTTGAACATGCGGTCGCGTTCGTCCCAGCTGATGGCCGGGTCCGGATCGGGGTCGAGGAAGATGTGGCGGTGGTCGAAGGCGGCCAGCAGCTTGGTCTGCTTCGAAAGCAGCATGCCGTTGCCGAACACGTCGCCCGACATGTCGCCGACGCCGACGACGGTGAAGGGCTCCTTCTGGATGTCCTTGCCGGCCTCGCGGAAGTGGCGTTTGACCGCTTCCCAGGCGCCGCGGGCGGTGATGCCCATGACCTTGTGGTCGTAGCCGACCGAGCCCCCTGACGCGAAGGCGTCGCCCAGCCAGAAGCCGTAGGAGATGGCGATGCCGTTGGCGATGTCGCTGAAGGTGGCCGTGCCCTTGTCTGCGGCGACGACGAGGTAGGGATCGTCGCCCTCATGGGCGATGACGCCGGCCGGGCGGACGACCTCGTTGTCGGCGTCGATGTTGTCGGTGATGTCGAGCAGGCCGGACAGGAAGACGGTGTAGGCGGCGATGCCGCCGGCCCGGATCTGGTCAGGGCTGCCGCCGCGCGGCAGCTGTTTGGGGAAGAAGCCGCCCTTGGAGCCGACCGGCACGATGACGGCGTTCTTGACCTGCTGGGCCTTGACCAGGCCCAGCACCTCGGTGCGGAAGTCGTCGCGGCGGTCGGACCAGCGCAGGCCGCCGCGAGCGACGGGGCCGAAGCGCAGGTGGACGCCCTCGACCATCGGGCTCCAGACGAAGATCTCGCGGAACGGCTTGGGGGCCGGCAGGTCGTCGAGCTCGCGGCTGGCGACCTTGAAGCTGATGTAGGGCTTCGGCGCGCCGTGCTCGTCCTGCAGGTAGAAGTTGGTGCGCTTGCAGGCCATGACCAGCAGGGCCAGGCGGCGCAGCACGCGGTCGGCGTCGAGGCTCTCGACCGCCTGCAGGGCGGCGACCACCTCTTCCATGACCTTCTCGGCCTGGATCTGGCGGGCCGGGACGTCGGCCTTCACGGCCGGGTCGAACTTGACCCGGAACATGTCGAGGATCAGCCGGGCGATGCCGGGGTTGTCGCTGAGCGCCTGTTCCTGCACCGACTGGCTGGGATCGAGGCCCGACTGCAGGCGGTATTTGGCGAGGCTGCGGACCAGGGCGGCGTCGCGCCAGGAGACGCCCAGCTCCAGCACCAGGCGGTTGAAGCCGTCGCTCTCGGTCTGGCCGACCCAGACGGCGGTGAACAGGGCCTCGAAGGCGTCCTTGACCTCGGCGAAGACCAGGTGCTCGCCGGCCCGGTCCTCGAGCAGGAACTCGTGGACCCAGACGGTTTCCGCACCCGACGGGCCGGCCGGGGTCAGTTCGAAGGCGTCCTCGATGAGGGCCCGCAGGCCCATGTGCTCGAGGATGGGGGTGACGTCGGCCAAGGGCAGGTGGCCGCCGCGATGGTAGAGCTTGAAGCGGAAGCGCAGGGCGTTGTCGCCGACCATGCGGAAGGCGCGGACGCGGAATTCATCCGCGCCCATGGCGTCGATTTCCGCCAGGTCGGCCATGGCCTCGTCGGCGGCGTAGAAGTCGCGGTAGCCGCCGCTGAAGGCGCCTGCCCAGCGGGCCAGGGCCTGGGTCGTCGGCAGGCCCGAGGCGCGGATGGCGGTCTCGAAACGGTCGCCCCAGGTGCGGGCGGTCTCGGCGATCTCGGCTTCCAGCTCGGCGAGGTCGGGCTCGGCGTGGCCGCCGGGGGTGACGCCGATGATGTAGTGGACGCGGGCCAGGGGGGCGTCGGAGAAGCTGGGATAGTAGGCCGAGACGCGGCCGTTGTAGGCGGCGGCGATCAGCCTGCCGGCCCGTTCGCGCACGCCCGAGTCATAGCGGTCGCGCGGCACGTAGAGCAGGACGGAGATGAAGCGATCGAAGGGGTCCTTGCGGGCGAACAGCTTCAGGCGCGGGCGGTCGATGAGGTGCAGGATGCCCATGGCCTGTTCGAGCAGTTCGCCCTCGGGCAGCTGGAACAGCTCGTCGCGCGGGTAGGTCTCGATGATGTGGCGCAGGCGCTTGTCGTTGTGGCTGCCGGGCACGACGCTGGCGTGGTCGAGGGCCAGGCGGATCTTGCGCCGGATCAGCGGCACTTCGTTGGCCGGGGTCTCGTAGGCGTCAGAGGTGAACAGGCCGACGAACCGGACCTCGCCGGAGGGCAGGCCGTCGGCGCCGTACCGCTTGACCCCGACATAATCCATGTAGGCGCGGCGGTGGACGTTGGAGCGCAGGTTGGACTTGGCGACGGTCAGGGCTGGGCCAGTCTCCAGGTGGCGGCGCACCTGCTGGGAGAGGATGGCCGGCTCGGAGGCGCGGCGCAGGACGGCGCGGGTCTGGTCGCGCAGGACGCCCAGGCTGCCCTCGGGCTGGTACAGCGGCTCCTCGGCCGCGTAACCACCATCGGCGGTGCGGGGGTATTCGTAGGTGCGGGCCCCGAGGAAGACGAAGCGCTCGTTTTCAAGCCACTTGAGGAACGCCAGTTGTTCGGCGTGCTCGTCGGCGTCGGCGGCCCCGAGCGTCGTGCCTTCCAGTTCCTCGATGGTGCGGCGGATGACGCCCTTCATGGCCGCGAAGTCGTCGACGGCGAGGCGAACGTCGGCCAGGGTGGCGGTGACGGTTTCGATCAGGGCGGCTTCGCGGTCCTCGCCAACCGGGTCCATCTGCACCTGGATCAGCGAGCGGGCCTTTACCCCTCCCTTGGGGCCGCCGATCTGGGCGATGGGGTGGAACATGGCCCGCACCGGCAGACCGGCCTCGGCAACCACGCCCATGATGCTGTCGACCAGGAAGGGCCGGTCGTCCTGGACGATTTCCAGCAGGTCGCGGCCGAGGTCGCTGCCGTCCGGATCGGTCCAGCGGCGCAGGCGCACGGCCGGGTCCTGGCCATCGGAGGCCTCGGCGAAACGCCAGAAGTCGGCGAACATCGCGCCCAGGCCGTCATCGGATACGGGCGGCAGTTCCTCGGCCTGCAGGTCGCCGGCCACCTGGGCCAGGAAGCGGGCTTCGGCCTCCAGCAGGGTCTTGCTCTTGAGGTGGCGGGTAAACGCCTGCGCCAGGGGGGTATCGCCAGCCTTGGCCGCCAGGTCGTTTTTCGCGCTGCTCATCCCGATTTTCCCGAGAATTTTATCGTTGAAGGGTGAATTGGCGGTCGCTTTAGCCTGTTCGGCAGCGGTTTTCGCTCAGAATCGACCCCGGATCGCTGGAAATGTCGAACAGGAGTTTAGCCTGATCCGCGGCCGAACCAAGGCCGTCGGCGCACTGGAGGAAGCCCCCACCGTCGCCTGCGGCGACACCTCCCCCGGAAGGGGAGGAATAGATACGAAGGCGCCGCCGGAGGGGGGTCCGGCGGCGCTGGTCTCGCGGGGGGATGCGAGACTTTTCGAGGGCCCTTCGGGGGGAGGGAGGGCGCCTCTGAAGTCCGGGGTTACAGGGGGGAGGGAAGCCCCGGACAGGATGACAGATAGGCGCTCGTTGAACGTGTTCAAGGGGCCGGTGTCTTTTGTCTGGATGAAACTTTCTTCACCTGCGGCTTGCCGCCCGGCGCGTTGTCCAGCGGGTTCTGCCGGCCCGGCGCCCCGGCCGGATTGCCGTTGGCCGACAGCAGGACGGCGATCCAGTGGCTGCCCCGGAACTGGGCCAGGATGATCATCGCCATGACGGTCAGGGGCGTCGACAGGAACATCCCCGGCATGCCCCAGACCAGTCCCCAGAAGCCGAGGCTGAGCAGCACCACAACCGGATCGATGTTGAGGCTGTCGCCCTGCATCTTCGGCTGGACGAGGTTGCCGACCACGAACTGGATGGCCCACAGCACACCGGCCAGCACCGCCGCCTGCCACCAGGTCGGAAACTGCACCAGGGCGAACATCGGCGGGAAGGCGATGCCGATAAAGCCGCCGATGATCGGGATGTAGGAGGCCAGGAAGATCAGGAAGGCCCAGAACAGGGCGTTGTCGAGACCCAGCACCAGCATCACCACCAGGCTGCCGCCGGCGATCATCAGGCCGGTGACGGTCTGCACCCACAGATACTGCTCGACCCCGTTGCGGATGCGCTGGAAGATCATCACCGCCTCCTCGCGCTCGGCGTTGTGCGGGAACATGGCGACGATCTTGCGCCGGAAGCCGCGCCGCGAGGCGATCAGGAAGGCCAGGTAGATCAGCACATAGAAGGTGTCCGACAGGATGCTCTGGGTGCGATTGAAGATGTCGTCGGCGTACTGGCCGGGGTTGGCCCGGCGGATCAGCTCGGCGAGGCTGGGGGCGTCCTGGATTCCGACGGCATGGGCGGCGCCGGCCACCAGGCCCTCAAGGCGGGGACCGTAGCCCTTCATCTGGCTGGCGAACCCGACCCCTTGGTCGGCGATCAGCCAGACCACGCCGATCAGCACCATGATGGTCAGGACGATGGCGATCGGCAGGGGCGCGGCCTTGGGTAGGCTCGGCAGCCGCAGCTCGAGCACCCGCGACAGGCCGTCGATGATCACCGCCAGGAACACCGCCAGGGCCAGCTGGGTGAGGATGCCGCGCAGCAGCCACAGCGCCGCCCCCGCGGCGATCACCGCGATGATGACGACGGCGTTGCGGGCGACGCCGTCGAGGGAAGGCTGGGTCGTGGGCATGGGGCGTCCTGTGCTGTCGGGGACGAATGTCCGGGCGGTCGGCGGCGGCGTCAATGAACTTCGGTGACGCCGCCCGATGGCCGCGCTAAGCCTTGGCCCACCCATACCAGGAGCCAGCCATGGTCGACGTCCCCGAAGGCACGCTGTTCGTCGGCATGGCGCCAGAAGACCAGGGTGGGCCTCAGGTGCTGCGGCTGGACCGCGCCAACCGCCACGGACTGGTGGCCGGGGCGACGGGGACGGGCAAGACGGTGACCCTGCAGATCCTGGCGCAGGGCTTTTCCGACAACGGCGTGCCGGTCTTCGCCGCCGACGTGAAGGGCGACCTCTCCGGCATCTGCGTGCCGGGGACGCCGAACGAGAAACTCATGGCCCGGGCGGCCGGCATGGGCCTGGAGCTGCGCCCCGACGCGCCGCCGACGGTGTTCTGGGACCTCGACGGCGAGAAGGGCCACCCGGTCCGCACCACCATCTCGGAGATGGGGCCGCTGCTGCTGTCGCGACTGATGGAACTCAACGAAGTGCAGGAAGGCGTGCTCGACGTTGTCTTCAAGATGGCCGACGACGAGGGCTTTCTGCTCCTCGACCTGAAGGATCTGCACGCCGCGCTGAAGTACGTCGCCGACAATGAGAAAACCATCGACGTGAAGTACGGCAACGTCTCGGCGGCGACGATCGGCGCCATCCAGCGCGAACTGTTGCAGCTGGAAACGGCCGGAGCCGAGAAGCTGTTCGGCGAGCCGGCGCTCAAGCTCGAGGACCTGATGCGGGTCGACGGCTCGGGCCGGGGCGTGGTTTCCATCCTGGCGGCCGACAAGCTGATCCAGAGCCCGCGGCTCTACGCCACCTTCCTGCTGTGGCTGCTGTCGGAGCTGTTCGAGGAACTGCCCGAGATCGGCGATCCGGAAAAGCCGCGGCTGGTCTTCTTCTTCGACGAAGCCCACCTGTTGTTCCGCGACGCCCCCCGCGCCCTGCTGGAGAAGGTCGAGGAGGTGGTGCGGCTGATCCGCTCCAAGGGCGTCGGCATCTACTTCGTCACCCAGAACCCGGCCGAT
>JAQGIK010000175.1 GCA_028291265.1 Caulobacter sp.
GTTCCGGAGGCGGCGGCGGCGGCGCCGCGGCATGGGCGAAGCTGTAGCGCAGACCGAAGGTCAGCGACTGGTCTTCGTACTGGCCTTCGATGTCGCCCACGGTCGGAATGATCAGCGGGTTCAGCACCGATTGCTTGGTGCGGAAGCGCATGTCGTTGCCGTCGAGGTAGCGGTAGGTCAGATCGCCGGTCAGGCGGTCGGTGATGTCGAAGGCGATACCACCGAGGAACTGCCAGGCGAAGGCGGTGTCGTCGTCGTCAACGGCCAGCGAGCCGTAGACGGCGTTGTCGTTGAAGCGACCGGTCCAGTCCATGTCGACGTAGTTGACGCCGACGCCCGCGCCGATGAACGGGCGGAACTTGGAGTTGGGGAAGAAGTCATAGATGACGTTCGCCATCGCCGTGTAGGCCTCGATCGACCCTTCCGGGGTCTTGCAGGGCACCAGCGGCAGGGTCACCGAGCAGATCTGGTCGGGGACCAGGGTGCGCGTCGGATCCTGGCTGATCGAGTCGATGTCGCCGGTGCGGGCGCCGAGTTCCAGTTCCACGCGCCAGTGGGGCGAGATCTGGTAACCGAGCCGGCCGAACCCGGCGATATTGTCTTCCTGCTGGATTGCGTAGTGGTAGCGGGCGCCGTCGGCGGCAATGCCTTCCGAGGACGTGTCGATCGATTCCGGCGAGTGGTAGCCGAGGTCGAACGCCCCGTACCAGCCGCTCTCTTGAGCCATGGCCGCGGGAGCCAGCGCCAAGGCGGCGATCGCACCCACACCGCTCAGCAACAGTGCTTTCTTATTCAAGGTGAGCCCCTCACTCTATCGTTTGCCAATGCGCCATCGCTCGGCATGGTCTGAACCGCACGGCCGGTCGGACCCCCTCCCGTCGTCCGTCCCCGTAAGGACCGGACATACGAAAAGAACCCCTCCTGACCGCGGTCGATGGCTCAACACCCTCGGGACCACAAGGTTCCCAAAAAAATGTCGGGTCGCCGACCTGCTGCGCACACCATGCGCGATGGCCGCGACCTTACGCCACGGGTTTGAGAAATTCCAGCCTTCCGTTGCGCTGCAAACGTCTTGCGCTCTCAGGCCTCGTCGGGGGTATGGGCGTCCAGCTCGGCGATCCAGGCGTCGACCCGGGCGTCCGACGGCATGCGCCAGTCGCCGCGTGGCGACAGCGCCCCGCCGGAGGAAATCTTCGGGCCGTTAGGCACGGCCGAGCGCTTGAACTGATTGGCGAAAAAGCGGGTCAGGAACAGGCGCAGCCAGCTCTTGATGGCTCGCAGATCATGGGTTTTTCGATCTTTTTGCGGGATTTCCGCCGGCCAGGCGCGGGTGCTGTGCGGGCCCCAGGCTTCGAAGGAAAGGTAGGCGATCCGCGAGGGCGGGAAACCATACCGGGCCAGGTAGTGGAGGTTGAAATCCTGCAGCGCATAGGGGCCCACGGAGGCCTCCGTGGACTGGGTTGCACCGCTGTGGCTTGCCGGTATCAGTTCGGGAGAAATTTCCGAGGCCAGGACGTCGCGCAGCACCTCGGCGGTCTTTTCGTCGACTTCGCCCGAGCCGGCCACAAAGCGGATCAGGTGCTGGATGAGCGTCTTGGAGACCGATCCGTTGGGGTTGTAGTGGCTCATGTGGTCGCCGACGCCGTAGGTGCACCAGCCCAGGGCCAGCTCCGACAGGTCGCCGGTGCCGACCACCAGCCCGCCATGCTGGTTGGCCAGCCGGAACAGGTAGTCGGTGCGCAGGCCGGCCTGGACGTTCTCGAAGGTGACGTCGTGCGCCGGCTCGCCCTTGGCGAACGGATGACCCATGGCCTCGAACATGGTCATGGCGGTGGGCCGGATATCGAGTTCGGCGGCGGTCACGCCCAGCGCGTTCATCAGCCGCCAGGCGTTGGCCTTGGTGCCCTCCGAGGTGGCGAACCCCGGCATCGTCCAGCCCATGACATTGGTGCGCGGCAGGCCGAGCGAATCCATCACCTTGGCGGCGACCAGCAGGGCCTGGGTGGAGTCGAGGCCGCCGGAGACGCCGATGATCAGCTTCTTGAGGCCCGTCGACTTGAGGCGCTGGGCCAGCCCCTGGACCTGGATGTTGTAGGCCTCGTGGCATTCCTCGGCCAGGCGGGCGCTGTCGCTGGGCACGAAGGGAAAGCGCTCCAGCGGCCGGGCCAGGTCGAGCACGCCCTCGGGCGGGTCGATCTCCAGGGCGATGCGGCGGAACGGCGTGCGCGGCCGGCTGACGGCGGAATCGCCGAAGGTCACCGTGCGGCGGCGCTCCTGGCGCAGGCGCAGGATGTCGATGTCGGCCACGGCCAGGGTCGCGGCCGTCGGGAACCGCTGGCTCTCGACCAGCTGGGCACCCAGTTCGAACACCGCCGCCTGGCCGTCCCAGGCGTTGTCGGTCGTCGATTCCCCGGGCCCGGCCGCCGAATAGACGTAGGCCGCCTGGCAGCGCAGCGACTGGCTGGCGCACAGCATCTGACGCTCGCGGGCCTTGCCGATGACGATGTTGCTGGCCGACAGGTTGAGCAGGATCTCCGCCCCGGCCACTGCCGCCGAGGTCGAGGGCGGCTCCGGCGTCCAGACGTCCTCGCAGATCTCGACCGCGAAGGTCGCCGCCGCCCGACCCAGCATCTCGATGTCGAACAGCAGGTCGGTGCCGAACGGCGCGGCCTGGCCGGCGACCTTCAGGGTCCGCCCGACGACGCCGAGACCGGAGGCGAACCAGCGCCGCTCATAATATTCGCGATAGTTGGGCAGATAGGTCTTGGGGACGACGCCGAGGATGGTCCCGCCCTGAATGACCACGGCGCAGTTGTAGAGCCGGCTCTCGCCACGCAGCGGCGCCCCGACCACGAAGGCCGGCCGCAGCGTCCTGCTGGCCTCGACCAGGGTCGCGATGCCGGCCTCGACGGCGTCGAGCAGCGCCTCCTGGTGGAAAAGGTCGTCGATCGAATAGGCCGACAGCCCCAGCTCCGGAAAGGTCATCAGCGCCACGCCCTCGGCATGGCCCCGTTCGACCAGGGCGAGGGTCTCGGCGGCGTTGCGAACCGGGTCGGCGACGGCGGTCATCGGCACACAGCCGGCGACGCGGACAAAGCCGTGCCGGTAGGGCGAACGGAAAGGCAGGTCGTTCAGCGCGCGCTTGGCCATGGAAGCTATATAGAGGCAGGCCGACCGATGGGGGAGGCCTCACTCACCCCATCTGGTGCAGCACCGCGCCGCGCTCGTCCTGTATCCGGTCGCCGGCGGCGTCGGAGGCCTCGCGGATCAGCCGCAGGGAGATCAACAGATTGCGCAGTTCGTCGCGGGCCGCATGGCGGGGCGAGCTGACATTGGCCGGCCGCACCCCGGGGGCGAGGTCGGCGATGGTCAGGCCGAAGGGGAACATCTCGCGATAGGCCACCCGCTCGCGCAGGGGCGGGCCCATGCGGAAGCCGACCTCGTCGGCCAGGGCCTCCAGGCCGTGGGTCAGCCGCTCGCGGTTGCGACCGTCGTTGGCGGCCATGCGGTTGCGCAGGACCACCCAGTCGAGCCGTCGGCCGTGGTGCTCGCGCATACCCCGCGCGTCCTGCACCACCTGCGTATAGAGGCTGGGCCGGACGAGCTGCAGGGTCATGGGATCGACCTGGCCCAAGACGTCGAAGTCGACGAAGCTGTCGTTCATCGGGGTGACCACCAGGTCGGCCTGCAGGTGGGCGCAGCGCGACACGGCCGTGTCGGACCCGGGGGTGTCGATGATCAGGAGGTCGGCGTCGGCCATGGCCATGCCGACGGCGCTTTCGAAGCGGCTGACCACCTCTTCCTCATCGGCCATGGCCAGCAGGGTCGGATCGTCGTGCAGCTTGTATTCCAGCGGCACCGGGGCCTCGACGCCGGCGGCAGGCAGCCAGCTGCGGCGGTTGGCGAGGAAGCGGCTCAGGCTCTGCTGGCGAAGGTCGGCGTCGATCACCGCCACGCGGCTGCCGCGATACAGCATCGAGGTGGCGATCAGCGCCGCCAGGGTCGACTTGCCGGCCCCGCCCTTCTCGTTGCCGACGACAATCACCCGCGCGCCCGGCGCCCGTTGATGGTCGTTGCGGGCGCTGTTGCGCCACCAGATCGGCTTGTCCATGCCCCGTCCCTGTGCCCGTTCGATACGCCTTGGCGCGTACCAAGCCGGGAGCCTGCAACTGGCAGGCCAAGGGCTTTTACCATGATGCACTCAGTTTGAGCGAATCATGGTCGGCGAAATCTCGATGAAAGGTGGTTTGGCTTTGGCGTAGCCGGCTCGTCCGGGCGGCCGAACCGCAGACACTTCGGCCTGACGGGCTCTAGCGAACCAGCAGGGCGATGGCGAACACCGCCACCAGCGCCCAGGGCGCCGCGGCGATGGCCAACTGGGCCGGCGACGCCGGTTCGCCGGCGGCCAGAGGAGAGAGACGGAACAGATTGAACAGCCGCATGGCCGTGACATCCCCGAACAACGCCGAACCTACACTGCAAACCTTACGCCCGCATTTCTGTTACGGAATGCGGCGCCTGCGCGCTGTGGGAACTTGTCGCATGCACAATGCGGGGTCGTTCGCGCGCCCGGGGAATGTGTGGGCGGGAACAAGGGTTACGCGCCGTTCATTTGCGCGTCAGGCGCCGATCGCTATCGTGCGCCGGCCAGCCCAAGATTTTCCGTGGGCCGTGGAGTTTTCCCGCTTGTCCAGTCCGCGCAAACCCGTCCTCTCCCTCCGTGATCTGAAGGTCCATTTCGATACGCCCGACGGCGTGGTCGAGGCGGTCCGCGGCGTCTCCCTCGACGTCGGCCAGGGCGAATGCCTGGGCGTGGTCGGCGAAAGCGGCTCGGGCAAGAGCCAGACCTTCATGACGGTCATGGGCCTGCTGGCCCAGAACGGCACGGCGACGGGCTCGGCGACCTTCGAGGGCCAGGAGCTGCTGGGGCTGAAACCAAGGGCCCTGAACAGGATCCGCGGCTCGAAGATGACCATGATCTTCCAGGACCCGCTGACCGCCCTGACGCCGCATGTGAAGATCGGCGAGCAGATCGCCGAGCCCCTGCGCCTGCACCTCGGCATCTCCGACAAGGAGGCCAAGGCCCGGGCGCGCCAGTGGCTGGACCATGTCCGCATCCCCGAGGCGGCCCGGCGGATGAACCAGTATCCGCACGAGCTTTCCGGCGGCATGCGCCAGCGGGTGATGATCGCCGGGGCCATGGCCTGCGATCCGGCCTTGCTGATCGCCGACGAGCCGACCACGGCGCTGGACGTCACCGTGCAGGCCGAGATCCTCGACCTGATGGCCGAGCTTCAGCGCGAGACCCGCACCGCCCTGGTGCTGATCACCCACGACATGGGCGTCATCGCCCGCCTGGCCGACCGGGTCTGCGTGATGAAGGACGGCGCCTATGTCGAGGAGGGCACGGCCGCCGACCTCTTCGCCAACCCGCAGACCGCCTATACCCGCGCCCTGCTCGACGCCATTCCGCGCCTCGACCGGCTGGATCGCGGCGGCCGCCCGACCCTCGATCCGGTCAAAGCCGACGCGCCGATCATCGTCCAGGGCGACGATGTGAAGGTCTGGTTCCCGGTCCGCCAGGGCGTGTTCGGCAAGCAGGTCATGCTGCGCGCCGTCGACGGCGTCGACTTCTCCATCCGCCAGGGCGAGACGCTCGGCGTGGTCGGCGAAAGCGGCTGCGGCAAGTCCACCCTCAGCCGGGCGGTCCTGCGCCTGCTGCCCAAGGGCAGCGGCGAGCTGGGCGGGGCCATCACCGTCATGGGCCGCGACATCACCAGGGCCGACGAGGAAACCATGCGCAAGGCGCGCCGCGACCTGCAGATCGTCTTCCAGGATCCGCTGGCCAGCCTCGACCCTCGCTCGACCGTCGGCGAGTCGATCGCCGAGCCGCTGCGCGTCTTCCGCCCCGAACTGAACCGCCGCCAGCGCGAGATCGAGGCCGCCGCCATGATGGAACGGGCCGGTCTGTCGCCGACCCTGATCAACCGCTACCCGCACGAGCTGTCCGGCGGCCAGAACCAGCGGGTCGGCATCGCCCGGGCGATGATCCTGAAACCCAAGCTGGTCATCTGCGACGAGGCGGTCAGCGCCCTCGACGTCTCGATCCGCGCCCAGATCATCGACCTGCTGATCAATCTCCAGAAGGAGATGGGCATGGCGATGATGTTCATCAGCCACGACCTGGCCGTGGTCCGCGAGATCAGCCACCGGGTGATGGTGCTCTACCTCGGCCGGGTCATGGAGCTGGCGACGCGCGAGCGCCTCTACGCCGCTCCGCAGCACCCCTATACCAAGGCGCTGCTGTCGGCCGCGCCGATCCCCGACCCGGCCATCGAGCGGTCGCGCAAGCGTGTGCGGCTGACCGGCGAGCCGCCGTCGCCTCTCGATCCGAGGTCGGCCTTGCGTTTCCTGCCCTCGCGTCTCACCGTCGATCCGACCGCCCCGGTCTACATTCCGCGGTTGAATGAGGTGGAGCCGGGGCATCTGGTCAGCGAATACGATCCGGCCTGACGTTTTTGTCTGGGGGCTAACGTGATGATCCGCCGTGGTTTCCTGCTGTCGGGGGCGGCCCTCGCCCTCCTGACCCCCTTCGCCGAGGCCCTCGCCGCGACCGCCCAGCCGGTCGAGAAGCGCCAGGTCGGGACCCTGACCCTCGAGAATGTGCCGCAGACGCCGCCCGCCGTGCGCGAGGCCCTGCGCCGCTACCAGAACGCCCGCTCGGCCGGCTTCGCCAGCTGGCTGGACGACGGCTCGATGCTGATCGCCACCCGCTTCGGCCAGACGTCCCAGCTGCACCGCGTCGCCCGTCCCGGTGGCGACCGCACCCAGCTGACCTTTTTCGACGAGCCGGTCGGCGGGGCCGAGGGCGTGCCGGGCTCGAAGGACCGCTTCATCTTCACCAAGGACACCGGCGGCGACGAATACTACCAAGGCTATCTGGCCGGCCTGAGCGGCCCGGAAGTCGTCTTCACCGAGCCCGGCACGCGCAACGAGTCCATGGTCTTCAGCAAGGACGGCAAGACGCTGGCCTGGGCCCGGGTCGGCAAGGGCGATCCCGACTACGACATCGTCACCATGACGGTCGGCGATCCGACCAGCCGGAAGACGGTGTTCGAAGGCAAGGGCGCCATCGCCCCCATCGCGATCGCCCCGGACGGCAACAGCATCCTGCTCGGCCGCTATGTCTCGGCGGTGTCGGGAAAGCTCTACCTGCTGGATCTGGCCAGCGGCCAGGCCAGGGAGCTGAACCCCTCGAAGACCGATATCAGCTATGGCGGCGGTCAGTTCACGCCCGACGGACGGTCGGTGCTGCTGCTCAGCGATCAAGGCAGCGACTTCAAACGGCTGGTCAGCCTGGACGTGGCGACGGGCAAGTCGGTCATTGTTTCTCCGCCAGACCTGAAATGGGACGTCGAGGAGTTCGACCTGTCCTCCGACGGAAATCTCCTGGCCTACAGCGTCAATGAGGGCGGTCGCAGTCGGGTGACCGTGCAGCGCTTCGACAAGCAGGCGTCGTCCCGCGCGCTGGAGGGTGGCGACAACGTCCCGCAGCCAAACCTGCCGGTCGGGATCATCGGCGCGCTGAAGTTCTCGCCCGACAGCCGGAGTCTGGCCATCGGCCTCAACGCCGCCACCTCGCCGGCCGACGTCTATGTCTTCGATCCGGGCAACGGCACGCTGGCCCGCTGGACCTGGAGCGAGGCCGGCGGTCTCGACCTGGCGGCCCTGCGCGAGCCGGACCTCGTCAGCTTCAGATCCTTCGACGGGTTGAGCGTCCCGGCCTGGGTCTACAAGCCGGCCAGGATCACCGGCAAGGCGCCGGTCATCATCGACATCCACGGCGGCCCCGAAGGCCAGGACCGACCGGGCTTCAGCACGCGGCGGCAGTACTGGGCGGCCGAACTGGGGGCAGTGACCATCGCCCCCAACGTCCGCGGCTCGGACGGCTACGGAAAGCGCTACATCCAGCTCGACAACGGCCCCCTGCGCCAGGACAGCGTCAAGGACATCGGCGCCCTGCTCGACTGGATCGCCACCCAGCCCGACCTCGATAAGGACCGCGTCGTCGTCTATGGCGGCAGCTACGGCGGCTTCATGGTGCTGGCCTCGCTGGCCGCCTATTCCGACCGCCTGGCCGGGGCCATCGACATCGTCGGCATCTCCAACTTCAAGACCTTCCTGGCCAACACCGAGGGCTATCGCCGCGACCTGCGCCGGGCCGAGTACGGCGACGAGCGCGACCCGGAAATGGCCAAGGCCTTCGACCGCATCTCGCCACTGAACCTGACCTCGAAGATGAAGAAGCCGCTGTTCGTCATCCAGGGCCGCAACGACCCGCGCGTCCCTTGGACCGAGGCCGAACAGATGGTCTCGGCCCTGCGCAGCCAAGGCGGCGATGTCTGGTACATGCTGGCCGGCGATGAAGGGCACGGCTTCCGCAAGAAGCAGAACGTCGACGCCCAGCGCGAGGCCGAGACCCTGTTCCTCGGCAAGGTGTTCGCGAAATAGCGATCGCTGGCCTGGTGGAGTCGCAGGCCTGATTCAGGTAACAAGGGTCGCTTTCCTAACCTGACGGCGCCAGACTGGCCCAAAGAGGGGAAGCGCCATGCCCGTTCAGTTCACCGTCAGCACCACCACCGGTGCGCCGAGCCCGTCCACCGGCACACGGGTGGTGCTTGGCGACTTCGACAATGACGGCGACATCGATTTCTTCGGCCAGCTGGTCGGAGCCGACCCTTACGTCTTCTATCGAAACGACGGACTCGGGGCCTTCACCGCTGTCGCCCAGAACCTGAGCCCGTTCTCGAACCTCACGCTGACCGGCAATATGAGCGACAACTGGCGGGTCGGCTTCGTCGACAGCGACAGCCGCGCTGACATCATCGTCCTGCAGAACGTCAACACGACCACTGACCTCTACTACCATTTCAACTCGGGGACCGGGAAGTATGAGTCCCTCAGCGGGGTCGGCTTCCCCCAAGGCTCAACGACCAATGTCCGCATCACCGACGCCGATTTCAACGGCGACGGGAAGATCGATTATCTCTATCAAACCGGCGGCGCCGGCAGCGGATACAACTACGCCCTGAACAACGGCAACGGCGCGTTCACGATCGTGGCGCAGGCCAGCTCGCCCTTCGCCAACATCACCCTGAGCACCGCCAGCTTCTCGCATTACGCCGCCGACTTCGACGGCGATGGCGACATCGACCTTTTCGAGGTGCTGAATTCCGCCGTCGGTTCCAACAGCTATTTCCGCAATGACAGCGGGACCTTCGTCAACGCCTCGGCCAGCACCTTCCCCGTGCCGGGCGTCAACCTGCGCGTCGTACCGGGCGACTTCGACGGGGATGGCGACGCCGACATCCTCTACCAGACCGGAACCACGGGCGGCTCGCCGTGGGAGTATGCCCGGTCGAACGGCAACGGCACCTTCACCATCCTCAGCCAGGCCAATTCGCCCTTCAATGGCTTGGCTCTGCAGGACTTCGGGACGCAGAACTACCGGGTCGGCGACTTTAACGGCGATGGCCGGCTGGACCTATGGACCGTTTCGGGATCGTCGAACCGGGTCTATTTCAACGGCGGCGCGCCGCCGGTGCTGGTCAGCTCGACGCCGAGCGACAACGGCACTGGCGTTTCGACGACGGCCAACATCGTCCTCACCTTCGACCAGACCGTGGCTAAGGGGACGGGCACGATCCGCATCTACCGGGCCTCCGACGACCTGCTGATCGAAAGCATCGATGTCACGACCGGCCTGGTCACCGGGGCCGGCGCGACCTGGACCATCAACCCCTCGACCACCCTGGCGGCGGGCACAGCCTTCTATGTGCAGGTCGATTCCACCGCCTTCGTCGACACCACCGGCGGCGCCTACGCCGGCATCGACGACGAGACGACGCTCAACTTCACCACCGCCTCGGCCGGCGCCGTGGCCAACGACGACACCGGCTCCGTCGCCGAGAACGGAACCATCGCGGCCGGCAGCGTCACCGGCAACGACACCGGCTTCACCGCCGTCACTGCGGTGAACGGCAATGGCGCCAATGTCGGAGTCCAGATCACCCTGGCCAGCGGCGCGCGGCTGACCCTCAACGCCAACGGCAGCTACAGCTATAATCCCAACGGCGCCTTCAATTCGCTGGCCGGGGCGGCTTCCGGGGCCAGCAACACCTCGGCGACCGACAGCTTCACCTACACGGTCAACGGCGGTGACACGGCCACCGTGACCATCACCGTCACCGGCGTCGATTCCACCGGCGACGTGCTGCAGGGCACGGGCGGCGACGACGCCATCGACGGCGGGACCGGCAACGACGTGCTCAACGGCGGCAACGGCGACGACGAACTGTCGGGCGGCCTCGGCAGCGACATCCTCAACGGCCAGAACGACAACGACACGCTGAACGGCGGCGACGGGAACGACAAGCTCTACGGCCTGTCCGGCGTCGACGAACTCAACGGCGGGCTCGGCAATGACTACATGTACGGCGGCGACAGCAACGACACCCTGACCGGCGGGGCGGGCAACGACATGCTCGATGGCGGGGCCGGCGGCGACGCCATGGCCGGCGGCGGCGACAACGACGTCTATCTGGTCGACAATTCCAACGACTCCACCATCGAGCTGCCGGGCGAGGGCTACGACATCGTCCGCACCGCCCTGACCTGGACCCTGGCCGACAACATCGAGGGGCTGGAGCTGCAGGGCTCGGGCAACGCCAATGGCTTCGGCAACGCCGGGGCCAACAACCTGCAGGGCAACAGCGGCGACAACTTCCTGACCGGTCTTGGCGGCGTCGACACCATCAACGGCAACGACGGCGACGACGTCATCATCGGCGGCGAGGGCAACGACCTCTTGCGCGGCGGCCTGGGCCACGACGACTTCCGCGTCGCCCACGCCTTCGGCCCGGTGCTGGAAACCGACCAGGTCTACGACTTCAACACCGCCGAGGGCGACCGGGTCGATATCTCCCAGATCGACGCCATCGCCGGCGGCTCCGACAACGCCTTCACCTATGTCGGCGCGACGTTCGGCAAGCACGCCGGCGAGATGACCCTGAGCTTCGCGTCCGGCATCACCACGCTGCGCCTCGACATCAACGGCGACGGCAAGGCCGACTACCAGATGAAGATCAACGGCGACGTGGTGGCCGATTACGTGGGCTGGGTTCTCTAGCGGTTGTCCGCCAGACAGCGTTCGTAGAGCTCGTAGTCGCGGCCGCAGAGGCGCTCGATCCGCCGGCGCTCGCCGTCGGTGATATTCGTGCGGCCGGCCTCGCTGCGGTTGTGGCGGCCGAAGACGGCGGGCCGGCCGAGCCGCCCGGCGATGCGCGCCGCCAGCTTTTCCGCCGTCTCCAGCGTCGCCCAGTCCCAGAGGTTGTCGGCCAGCCAGGTCTCGAGCGGCTGGCCCTCGCGCCAGCCAAGGAAGGCGGCGGCCGGATTGCCGAAGACCTCGGCGTGGTCGAGCTGGAAATCGAGGAAGCCGGCGAAATCCCGCTCCGCCGCGACTTTCGCCAGTAGGTGGGCGTCGAACCGCTGCCAGGGCTTCTTCTTCAGATAGCCGGCCCGGGCGTAATTGTAGTCGCTCAAGGCCCGCATGGCCGGGTCGCGCAACAGGGTGACGAAGCGCACAGGCTTGCTCAGGCGCGCCCGGACCAGGCCCTGGTCGCTGTGGCCGCCGGAGATCAGGTCGCCGGGCCGCGCCTGCGCCTCTATCCGGGCGAAGGCGGCCGACAGGCTCGGCGTCCCCAGCTTCTCCATCAGGTTCTGGCGCTGCGAGCGCCACAGGCGCAGGGCCTGCCAGCGGGACAGGGCGGTTTCCGGCCGCAGGGTGTCGGGCAGGTAGAAGACCTGTCGCCCGGCGAAGGCCTCGTCGAGCATGAGCAACAGGCTCTTGGAGCCGCTCTTGGGCAGGCGCACGCAATGGATCAGGGCGTCGTCGGTCACGCCCCCACGGCTAGCAGACGCACCCGGGATTGGAAATCAGGCGGCGACAGCCCGGTAGGCGGGATTGCGCACATAGAGGCCCGGCCGGCCGGTCACCGGGCGGAAGGCCTCGGTGCTGCCCTCGGCCGTCTCGCCCTCGCCGAGGATCAGCAGGCCGTCGGCCGGCAGCAGGGCGGCCAGGCTTTCGAGCACCCGGCGGCGATAGGGCATGTCCATCATGCTCAGCACGTTGCGGCAGAAGATGACGTCGAACTGGCCCATGATGGTCAGGTCGGCGATCAGGTTGACCCGCCGCCAGCGCACCCGCTGACGGATGCGCGGGGTCAGGCGCCAGTTGTCCTCGACCTTCTCGAAATGCTGCAGCAGCTTGCGGATCGACAGGCCGCGCTGGACCTCGAACTGGGTGTAGAGCCCCGACTGGGCCTTCTCCAGCGAGCGCTCGGAGATGTCGGAGCCATAGAGTTCGACCTTGGTGCCCGGCGGCAGGCCGTCGGCCTCCTCGGCGATCATCGCCAGGCTGTAGGCCTCCTGGCCGGTGCCGCAGGCGCAGCTCCACACCCGGATCGGCTCGACGCCGCGCAGCCGCGCCAGGGTCGGCAAGAGTTCCTTGGCGAAGGCCGCGTAGGGGGCGCGATCGCGGAAGAAGCCGGTCTCGCCCTGGGCCAGGGCCTCGACCACGGCCCAGATCAGCTTTTCCTCCCGCAGGGAGCGGAGGGCGGCGGCCATCTCCGGGATGCCGGGAAAGTTCTCGCGCCGGGCCAGCGGCCCGAGGCGGCTCTCGATCAGATAGGTCTTGGCCGGGTCGATCTTCAGGCCGGCGCGGGCCCGGGCCAGGGCCACGAACAGCTCGATGTCCTGCGGGCTCATACCAGGCCCGCCTCGGCGAACTTCGCCTCGATGATGTCGCCGTCGAAGGGCTTCATGATGTATTCGAGCGCGCCGGCGTCGAGCGCCTCGCGGATGCGGTCCGGCTCGGTCTCGACGCTGCAGAAGACGACCTTGGGCGCGTCGCCGCCGGGCTCGGCCCGCAGCAGCCGGAGGAAGTCGATGCCGTTCATCACCGGCATGTTCCAGTCCAGCAGGATGGCGTCGGGCATGGCCGCGCGGCACCAGGCGAGCGCCTCCATCCCGTCGGCGGCCTCGGCGATTTCAAAGCCGAGGTCCTCCAGGATGCGGCGGGCCACCTTGCGGATCACCCGGCTGTCATCGACCACGAGACAGGTCTTCACGGCTGCGGAACGCTCCATCTTGAACGCTCTGTTGTGGGGGGTGTCGGTTAAGAGAGGGTGAGGGCGTTAAGAAATGGCGCGAGAAATATTGTGCGCTCGGGCCCGGCCATTACGGCCGCAAACTCTGACCAGGCTGGACCCGTCGACGCGTAATTATCGAGTATGACATTCATTGCAGCAGAAATAACAACCGTCAGAGTTGGGGTAGAACCGCTTCGCCTCCTGGACGGCCGGCGCACACGAAGAATATTCGCCGAGATATTGTCCGTTCACCTCGCCTGGTCCGAGCGGGCAATTGAAAGTATGCACCTCATGCTCCGCGCCCGGTTGAGCATTTCTATTGACGCAGTAGCGCATTTCGTTCCTCCCGTTGCGGAGAGATGATCCCTTACGCCGGCACCCACGCCGCCAGGGTCAGCTTCTCGTCCCCCGCCTCCACCGCCACCTGGCCGCCGGCCTGGGCGACCAGGCTGTGGACGTAGAAGGCCTGGATCCAGGCGCCGCCCATGGCCTCGCCCTTGGGCTTGCCGAGCAGGCCGCCGGCCACCTCGGGCTTCAGGCGGATGCGGGGCCCGGTCCCCTCGAGGCTGAGGGCGATGCGGCCGCCGGCCTCGACCACCCGGGCGGTCACCGTGCCGCCGGTCGGCAGGGCCGTGCCGGCGATCTGGCAGAGGTTCAGCAGGGTGCGGGCCGCCGGCTTGTTGAGGCTGGCCGGGGCGACCTCCCAGACCAGGGTCGATTTCATGTGGCCGAAGACGCTCTGGGCCAGGGTTTCCAGGTCGCGGGCGTCGAACACCTCGACCGTCGAGGCCGAGCCGAAGGCGGCGCGGCAGAAGGCCAGCAGGTCGGCCAGCTTGCGGGCGCTCTGGGCGATCAGCGCCATGGCGTCCTCGCGCATGTCCTGCGCCGTCGGGTCGTCCAGCAGGTCGAGGCCGGAGACGATGGCGCTGGCCGGGCTGATGAAGTCGTGACACAGCCGCGCCGCCAGCTGGGCGGCCAGGTCGACCGGATCGGCGATCAATCCCGGGCCGGGGGTGGCGTCGTCTTGCGGAAGGGCTTCGGCGGCGTTGGTCATCCGCGGAGTCTAGCGGTGATTTGGCCGCCGAGCCAACGGCCCGGCGGCCCGCAGCCGGGGATCAGGCCGCCATCCTCGTGGAGGGCTGGGCCGTGGACGGCTGCGGCAGGCATTCGAGGCCCAGCAGCGTCTCGCGCACCGCCGCCTCCAGCGGCGTGTGCGGCTCGGCCCCGAGGAAGTGGGTCAGCCGGGCGTTGTCGAGCCGGACCGGCGCGGTCCAGAAGCCGCGCATCTCGACGAGCTCGCGCATCGTCTCGTTGAACGGCGCGGCCAGCGGCAGCACCGCCCAGGGCAGGGTCCGCACCGGGATGCGCGGGTTCCCGACCACCCGGCGGATGGCGTCGGTGACCTGCGTCCCCGTGGCGTCCCAGTGGCCGGCGAAGTGGAAGCGGGCGAAGGGGCCCAGCTCGCCCTCCCGGTCGGCCAGCCGGGCGAAGGTCTCGGCGACGTCGGGCAGGTAGGCCCAGGCATGGCCGACGCCGGCCCGGCCCGGCGAGGTGATGGCGGTCACCGGCTTGCCGGGCGTCACCAGCCCCTGGTTGAACCAGCCGTTGCCGGGTCGGGGGCCGAAATAGTCGCCGGCCCGCAGGATCAGCGAGCGCACCCCCTCCCGCGCCGCCGCCTCCAGCCGCGCCTCCATGGCCTTGCGGATCGTACCCTTGCGGGTGGCCGGGTTCTGCGGGGCCTCCTCGTGCAGCAGAGGACAGGCGTCGGGGCCGTAATTGTAGATGGTTCCCGGCAGCAGCAGCCGGGCGCCGCTGGCTCGGGCCGCCGCCAGGCTGCTTTCCAGCATCGGCAGGACCAGCCGCTTCCAGCCCCTGTAGCCGGGCGGGTTGACGGCATGGACGATCAGCGAGGCGCCCTCCGCCGCCGCGCCGACGGCCTTGGCGTCCAGCGCGTCGCCGCCCCGCCAGTCGAATTCGGGCCGGCTGCGGGCTCCGGCTCCGGGGTTGCGGGCCAGGGCGCGGATGGTCCAGCCGTGGCGGGCCAGCGCGTCGGCGGTTTCGCCGCCGATGCCGCCGGTGGCGCCGAGGATGAGAGCGGTCTTGGTCATGTCGGGTCTCCTTCGCGGCGGAAAATGCCTCACACCCGAATGGAAAAGAATTGTCCAAGACTGACGATCAGTTAGTCTAAAATGTATGAGCTCGCCCGAACCGGACTGGGAAGGCCAGCGCGCCTTCCTGGCGGTGCTGGAAACCGGCAGCCTGTCCGGCGCCGCCCGCGCCCTGTCGGTCGCCCAGCCCACTGTTCGCCGCCGGATCGAGGCGCTTGAGCAGAGCGTCGGCGCCGCCCTGTTCACCCGCTCGCCGACCGGCCTGACCCCCACGCCTGCCGCCGTGCTGCTCGGCGACCACGCCCGGGCCATGGCCAGCGCCGCCGCCGCCTTCACCCGCGCCGCCAGCGCCGAGGCGCAGGCGGAGTCCGGCACGGTGCGCATCACCGCCAGCGAGATCGTCGCCGTCGAGGTGCTGCCCGCCATCCTCGCCGACTTCCAGGACCGCCATCCGGACATCGTGCTCGAACTGGGCGTCGGCAACCGCAGCGAGGACCTGCTGCGCCGCGAGGCCGACATCGCCGTGCGCATGGCCCCGCCGCGCCAGGAGGCCCTGCTGGCCCGCCACATCGGGGCCATTCCGCTCGGCCTTTTCGCCCACCGCCGGCTGATCGCCCGCCATGGCATGCCGGCCAATGTCGAGGACCTGCGCGGCCTGCCGCTGATCGGCTTCGAGCACGCCCCGCCTTTCGTCGAACGGCTGCGCGAGAGCGGCCTGGACGTAAACACCGGCGACTTCACCTTCCGGACCGACAACGACCTGGCCCAGCTGGCCGCGATCCGGGCCGGCGTCGGGTTCGGCATCTGCCAGATCGCGCTGGGCCGGCGCCACGGCGACCTGGTCCATCTGCTCGACAACGCCTTCCGCTATCCGCTCGACACCTGGGTGGTCATGCATGAGGACCTCAAGGGCCTGCGCCGCATGCGGCTGGTGTTCGACGCCCTGGTGGAAGGCCTGACCGCCTACCTGCGCGAAGCCTGACAAACCGCCGGAGACCCGCTAGAGCCTGTGGCCATGGCGCTCCGCGACCCCTTCCTCGAGCCCGGCGCCCTCGTGCGGCATCGGGACCGGCCGGACTGGGGCCTGGGCCAGGTGCAATCCTGCATCGGCCATCGGGTGACCGTGGATTTCGAGCACGCCGGCAAGCAGGCGCTCGATACCCGGACCGTGCGGCTGGACGTGGTGGACGATGGAGATTCCGAGTGAGCGCTGACCCCCAGAACATCGGCGCCATTCTGGCCGACATCGTCGAGGAAGCCGGCCGGCTGATCCTGCCCCTGTGGCGCACGGCCCTGACCGTCGACGCCAAGGCCGACAACAGCCCGGTCACCGAGGCCGACCGCCAGGGCGAGATCCTCATCACCCGCCTGCTCGCCGAACACTTCCCGGACATCCCCGTCATCGGCGAGGAGCATGCCTCCGAATACGGCACGCCCGACGAGATCGGCCCGCGCTTCTTCCTCGTCGACCCGGTCGACGGCACCAAGGCCTTCGTGCGCGGCGACCCCAGTTGGACGGTCAACATCGGCCTGATCCAGGACCGCCATCCGGTCGCCGGCGCGGTCTGCAGCCCGCCCAGCGGCGAGACCTGGTTCACCTCGGCCTCGGGCGCCCTGAAGCGGACGCATGGCGCGCCGGCCCAGGCCTGCCGCGTCCGCCCCTGGCCACAGGGCCAGGCGGTGGCCCTGATCAGCCACACCATGAAGGAAGAGACCACGCGCAAGCTGGCCGAAACCTACCACTTCGACACTACCCTCGCGATGGACAGCTCGGTGAAGCTCTGCCGCATCGCCGAGGGCAGCGCCGACATCTACCCCCGCCACGGCCCGACCAGCGAATGGGACATCGCCGCCGCCCAGGCCGTGCTCGAAGCCGCCGGCGGCACGGTGCTGACCCCGGAGGGGACGCCCTTCCTCTATGGCAAGGCCGACGAGCAGTTCCGCAACGGCTGGTTCGTGGCCCGGGGCGGATAGTGCGTCCTTCGACACGCCCGCGGCGCGGGCTGCTCAGGATGACCAGCAGGGTTTGGACCCATAAAGCTTAGTCATGCTGAGCAGCGGCCGCAGGCCGCATGTCGAAGCACGCAACCCCGTCACCCCTGCGGGGCCCGAGCCAACTGGTCTTCGCGCCAGCCCTTCTCCTGCTCGATCATCTCCTCCGACGCGATGCCGGCGAAGTCCTCGGGCTCGAAGAAGCGGCGCAGTTCGATGACGTCCTCGACGTCGCCGTCCTTGAAGTCGGGGCGCGGCACCTTGGAGAGCCACATCAGGGCTTCGTCCCAGTCCTTGACGTTGAGCACCCAGTAGCCGGCGATCAGCTCCTTGGTCTCGGCGAACGGCCCGTCGGTGATCACCGGCTTGCCGCTCCTGTAGCTCAGCCGCGCGCCCTTGCTGGACGGGTGCAGCCCGGCCCCGTCGACCATGACGCCGGCGGCGATCAGCTCGTTGTTGTAGACGCCCATCAGCTCGACCTGCTCGGTGGTCGGCATGACGCCGGCTTCGCTGTCGGCGTTGGCCTTGACGATCATCAGAACACGCATTGTCTTCTCTCCCGTTGGAGGCCGCCCCTTTTAATTGCGGAGCGCGGCCGGTTCGCCCCCTAGGACGGACGACCCTCACCGGGGCCGACATTTTCTGTTCGAAGTTTTTTCAGCCTCGTTTGACCGACAGGATCTTCACATAGGTCTCCAGCATCTGGCCGACCATGGCCGGGTTATCGGCCTTCTGCGACTTGGGCATGACCAGGATGCGTTTGACGATGTCCATGCCCTGGGTCACCTGGCCGAAGGCGGCGAAGCCGGCGTTGTCGCCGGTAGCGGCCGGATTGGCGTCCAGATAGGGCGCGTCACCGACGCAGATGAAGAAGTCGCTGGTGCCGGTCCCCGGCGCATAGCGGGCCAGGCTGACCGTGCCGTCGACATGTTTCAGGCCGGTCTGGCTGGTCGGCTCATGGGCCACCGGCGCGATCGCCTTGCCGGGCTTGGCGCCGCCCTGGACCAGCCCCATCAGCGGATTGCTCGACACCGCCATGCCCCGATAGATCTCGCCGCCGTTGTAGCGGCCGGCGTCGACGTATTTCAGGAAGTTGGCCACCGTCAGCGGCGCCTTGTCGGCGGCCAGCTCCAGCACCAGCGGGCCCTCGGCCGTGGTCATGGTCAGGCGCACGATCTCCGCCGCCGCCGGTTGGGCGGGGGCGGTCTGGGCGAGGGCGGGCGTGGCGGCGGTCGCGGCCAGGCCGGTCAGGACGGTGCGGCGGATCATGGCGGTCTCCTTGCCCCCGGACCCTAGCCCGAGGTTCGCCCGCCTGACTACCGCCGGATGTTGGCGAGGATCTGCGCCGCGAAGTCGACGTCGGCTTCGGTGTTGCGGAAGCTCGGCGTCAACCGCACATGGCGAGTCGAATAGGGCGCCGCCGAGCCGATCACCTTGGCCTCGCGCAGCCGCCGCACCACCCCGTCGGCCGACAGCCCGGGCAGGTCGAAGCTGACGATGCCGGCGCTCAATCCCGGGTCCATCGGCGTGCGCAACACCACATGCGGCATCTGGCTCAACGCCAGTTTCAGCCGGCTGGCCAGGCTGTGGGTGCGGGCCGCGATCGCCGCCTTGCCGACCATGCCGTGGAAGGCGAAGGCCTCGGTCAGCGCCCAGACATGTTCGAAGGCCTTGAAGCCGCCGGGCGTCATCCGCGCCCCGGTCGTGGCCCCGGGATCGTAGTTGCCCAGCCAGGCGCCGTAGGCGTTAGGGGCGAGGAAGCTGGGGATGGTCGGCTCGAACCGCGCCAGGGCCTCGGGGCGGAAGAAGACCACGCCGGTCCCCCGCGGCCCGAACAGCCATTTGTGACAGCCGGCGGCCAGCACATCGGCGCCCAGCTGGTCGAAGGTGATGTCCTCGACCCCGAAGCCGTGCACCCCGTCGACGATCAGCAGCACCTTGCGGGCCGGACCGCGCCCGGCGTTGACGCTCGTCAGGGCCTGGGCGATCTCGGGGATCGGCATCTTCAGGCCGGTGGAACTGTGCACCCAGGTCAGGGCCAGCACGCGGGTGCGGTCGGTGATGGCGCCGATCAGCCGGCCGACGATCTGGGCCTTGTTGGCCGTCGCCGCCTGGTCGAACAGGCTGATCTTCCGGACCGTCGCCCCGCTGCGCCGGGCCGCCAGCCGCAGGCTCTCATGGGTGACATAGTAGTCGTGGGTGGTGGTCAGGATCTCCTCGCCATAGCCGACCAGCAGGCCGTTGTAGGCCAGGCCGATGCCGCTGGTGGTGCTTTCGGTCAGGGCGATGGCGTCCGGGTCGGCCCCGAAGTAGAGGCCCGCGGCCCGCCGCGCGGCATTCTGCAGGGGCCGGTTGTTGGCTTCCAGGTAGGCCACCGGATTGGCGTCCAGCCCGTCGCGGTGGCGGGCGATGGCGGTGCGCACGATCCTCGGGTTGGAGGCGAACAGCATCGCCGACAGGTTCACCCAACTCCAGTCGAGCGCCCACTGGCCGCGCACCCAGTTCCAGTCGACGGTCTTCGGGGCCGTCTCCATCGGCGGCGGCACATCGTGATGCTCGGGCCCGCCGAAATCGGGATCGCTGTCCGGCGGCGGTTCGGCCGGCGTCGGCGCTTCCTGGGCCTGCGCCATCGACGCGGCGGCCAACGCCAGCCCGGTGCCCGCCAACAGGCCCCGCCGGCTCAGACTATCCGGCCCGCTACCTTGCCCCATGCCATCCCCCTCCAGGCCCGCGGCGTCACTCTGTCAGCCCCCGCGACCGGTTTCGAGACTACACGTCCATGGCGGGAGTGCGCGTGACCGGGCTCACGGGTCAGCAGGTGAAGCCCTCAAGGTACTTCGGCTTCTTGTCGGTGAGGGGGTAGGCCTTCGGCGCCTGGAACCGAACCGCCGGAATGGCGCGCTTTTGCAATCGCCTGACCTCAAAGATGCTTCGCCCGTTTGCGTCCTTCATGAACACGGGGATCCCACTCTCATGGACGCAATAGGACCGGTCGGCGCCACTGGGAACATCATCCCCGTTCCAGACAAACCCGAAGACGCAGGGAATGCCGTTGAAACGTGTTCGGCGATCCACGGATTCGTTGGTCCAGACCCTCGCGTCGAAAGGCGCCTCGAAGAAGGAATTTGGCAGATTGAACTCCGGCATTCCCTCCCTGAGGGAGGTTTTCCAGGTGACCTTGGCGGCTTCCGGCACGCTCCCGGTCGTGGCGACGGGAAAGACCAGAGCGGTGCCATTGGTGACGTGGCCGGTCATCACCAGCCGCCCCCAAGGCGTGCGGGAATGCGCATACTCGATGCGAATACTCTTGCCGGATGCCTCGATCCAGGCGTCGCGCCAGACGCCTTTGCCATCGCGGATTCGCGCCTCGGCATAGACCGGATCAAAGGAATAGGAGATGCAGGCCTGGGCCTGCCCTGCGATCAGCGTCGCCGCCGCCAATATCGCCAATCCCCACCGACGCATGTCGCCCTCCAGTTGGTTGACGAAAGTAAATCACGCGCCTGACCTCTCGGGAAGCCCCTTTCCTTCCCCTCCGTCAAAGGGCCATCCTCTGCTTGCGGGAGAACACGACCATGACCGACACCCTTCGAATTCCGGACGACATCGCCATGAAGGCGATCGACCCCAAGGCCTATGCCGACGGATCGGTCCACGAAGCCTTCAGCTGGCTGCGGGCCAACCAGCCGCTCGGCCGGGCCGAGCTGGAGGGGGTCTATCCCTTCTGGCTGGTGACCAGGCACGCCGACATCCTCGAGGTCAGCCGCCAGAACGACCTGTTCCACTCGGGCGACATGCCGACCACCTTCACCACCAGGGAAGCCGACGCGGCGGTGCGCAAGATGACCGGCGGCAGCCCGCACCTGGTCCGCACCCTGGTGCAGATGGACGCTCCCGATCACCCGAAATACCGGGTGATGACCCAGTCCTGGTTCCTGCCGCAGAACATCCGCAAGCTCGAGGACCGCATCCGCCAGATCGCCCGCGACCACGTCGACCGCATGGCGGCGCTGGGCGGCGAGTGCGACTTCGTCAACGAGGTGGCGCTGTTCTATCCGCTGCGGGTGATCATGGAGATCATGGGCGTCAAGCCCGAGGACGAGCCGCGCATGCTGCGCCTGACCCAGGAGCTGTTCGGCGCCCAGGACCCCGAGCTCAACCGCCAGCGCCAGGAGCAGATGGACGTCGGCGAGGCCATGGCCATGATGCAGGGGGTGATCGCCGACTTCTTCATGTTCTTCAAAGGCATTACCGACGACCGCAAGGCGGCCCCGCGCGAGGACCTGGCCTCGGTGATCGCCAACGCCCAGATCAACGGCGAGCCGATCAACGACTTCGAGGCGATGAGCTACTACGTCATCGTCGCCACGGCCGGGCATGACACCACCTCCTCCTCTACGGCGGCGGCCATCTGGGGCCTGGCCGCGAACCCGGAAGAGTTCGCCAAGGTCAAGGCCGACCCCTCGCTGATCCCGGGCCTGGTCGACGAGTCGATCCGCTGGATGACGCCGGTGAAGCACTTCATGCGCTCGGCCACCGACGACGCCGAGATCGGCGGCCAGAAGATCGCCAAGGGCGACTGGCTGTGGCTGGCCTACCCGTCCGGCAACCGCGACGAAGCGGTGTTCAGCGACCCCAACGCCTTCAAGGTCGACCGCAAGGAAGGCAAGCACCTGGCCTTCGGCTACGGCGCCCACCTGTGCCTGGGCCAGCACCTGGCCAAGATGGAAATGCGCATCCTGTTCGAGGAGATGCTTCCCCGGCTGAAGAGCCTGTCGCTGAACGGCGAACCGAAACTGGCCCAGGCCAACTTCGTCGGCGGGCCCAAGACCCTGCCGATCAAGTACGAGATGACCTAGCCACGAAAAACGGCCCCGGATCGCTCCGGGGCCGTCTTCATTCGGCTCTTCGAGCCTGCCTAGTTCGGCTTCGCCTTCTCGGCGGTGTCGGACACCGCGTCGCCGGCCGCCGAGACGTCTTCGCCGGCGCCCTTGACGGTGTTGCAGGCGGTGGTGGTCATGGCCGTGGCGGCCAGCGCGGCGGTCATGGCGGCCAGAACGATCAGCTTACGCATTACGGACATCTCCTGTAGGTCGCCCCCAAAACGCAGGGCTGGTGAACTTGCGGAGAGGAAACGTCAGGCGCCGACACGGGTTCCGCCGCGCGATCATCCATCGGGATTAATCGACCGACTCCGGGGTCGGGAACACCAGGGTCACGGTCAGGCCGCCGGCCGGGTTGATCGACATCTCGGTGCGCCCGCGCAGCTGGCGCGAAAACGCCGTCATCAGGGTGCGGCCGACCCCCTTGGCCTCCAGCGTGTCGAGCGGTGGGCGCAGGCCCCCGCCGTCGTCGGAGATGCTCAGGGTGGCGTCCGGCCCGTCGACCTTGAAGTCGACGGTCAGGGCCCCGCCATGGTCGGCCAGGCCGTGCTTCTGGGCGTTGGTGATGGCCTCGACGGCGAACAGCGCCACCGGGGCCAGCTTGTCGGGATCGATGATCAAGGGATCGGCCCGCACCTCGACCTTGACCGTGCCCTGCGCCGTCTCGCTCATCATCAGCTGGGCGGTCAGCTCCTCGAGGAAGGGCCGCAGGTCGGCGTGGCGCAGGTCGCTGCCCTGGTAGAGGGCGCGGTAGTTCAGGGCCAGGGCGGTGATCCGCTGGCGGGTGTCGTTGATCGCCTGCCGGGCGCCGGGATCGGTCAGGGCCCGCTCCTGCATCGACAGCAGCGAGGAGATGACCTGCAGGTTGTTCTTCACCCGGTGATGGATCTCCCGCAGCAGGTCGTCCTTCTGGGTCAGGTTTTCCTGCAGCGTGGTGTCGCGGGCGACGATGGCGGCGGCCATCTCGTCGAGGGTCTCGGCCAGCTGGCGGATCTCGGGCGGGGCGGCCTCGGCCTGCAGCGGCCGGACGCTGAAGCGGCCGCGGGCGTAGATGTCGGCGATCCGCTGCAGATAGATGATCCAGCGCACCACCGACTGGTCGGCGGCCCAGAACACCGCCAGCAGCGCCACGCTGAAGGCCAGCAGCGGGAACACCAGGCCCGACAACGGGTCCAGCCAGTCGCTGGACAGGATGCCCTTCGACGGCGCCGACAGCACCACATAGAGGCCGTCGCCGACCAGCGGGGCGATGGAATAGACGCGCTCGCCGCCGCGCGCCCCCGGGGCCGTGATCGTCGCCCCCTCCGGCCCGTTCGCCTTGTCGATCCAGGCCTTGGGAATGGTCGGAAAGGCCTTGTCGTCAGAAGCCGACAGGATGCGCCCGGTCTCGTCGACCAGGGCCACCGCGGCGTCGGTCGGCAGGGCCCGGCCCTCGGTCTCGGGGCGCAGGGTGCTCAAGGGGATGACGGCGGTCAGCACCCCGTCCGCCTCGGGCCCGGCCCGCACCGAGGCCAGCAGCACCGGCTCGCGGGCGTAGGCGACGCCGGGCTCCAGGGTCATGGTGCTGGTCTTGCCGGTGAACAGCTGGTGGAACCAGGGGCGGTAGCGGCGTTCGGCATCGGCCGGGGCGCTGGCGGCGGCGCAGGCCACCCGGCCCTGGGCGTCGAAGCGGATCAGGTTGGCGTAGCCGGGCAGGCGCCGGGTGATGTCGCCCAGACGGCTGGCGCAGTCGAGGCCGACCACCCGGGGGGCCAGGGTCTCCAGCAGGATGGCCGAGGCGTCCATGCGCGCCTTGGCGCTGGCGACACTGCGCTGGGCCGCGCTCTGCAGCGCCTCCCGCTGTTGTCCGGCCTCACGGCGGAAGGAGAGGGCGGACTGCACCGCTCCCAGAAACAGAACGGGAATCAGGGCCAGGGCCAGGGCCCCGGCCAGGCGCGCGCGGATGGTGCGGGCGTCGCCCGCGCTCTTGTGAACGGGATGGGCGGCGACCGTTTCCTCGGGCTCATCCGGCCCAAGCCGTCCCCGGAGGAACCGCCTCACCGTGAGGCGGCGCTCAGACGCTCGGCCTCACCCAGGATGGAGCCCATGGCCTCGCCGGCCGCCCGGCCGTCGCGTCCGTAGGCGCCGGCTTCGAGGATGCCCTGCACGGCCTTGCGGGCCCGGCTGACCCGGCTCTTCACCGTGCCGACGGCGCAGCCGCAGATCTCGGCCGCTTCCTCGTAGGCAAAGCCGCCCGCCCCGACCAGGATCAGCGCTTCGCGCTGTTCCGCCGGCAGGATGTTCATCGCCTGGCGCAACTCGTCCAGGGCGACGGGCGATTCCGGATCGTCCACCGCCATCAGGGTGCGTTCGGCCGCCTCCTGGTCCAGCTGCGTCGAGCGCCAGGAGCGGCGTTTGTCGCTGTAGAACTGGTTGCGCAGGATCATGAAGGTCCAGGCCTTCATGTTGGTCCCGAGCTGGAAGGAGGCGCGGGCGTCCCAGGCCTTGATCAGGGCGTCCTGGGCCAGGTCGTCGGCCTGGGTCGCATCCCCGGTCAGGGTGCGGGCGAAGGCGCGCAGATGGGGGATCAACGTCACCAGTTCTTTCTGGAAGACATTGTCGCGGGCGGCCCCGGTCAGGCTCGCAAGATCCTCGGCGGCGCTCAAGGCTAGCGCTCCCCGGACGGGTTGCCGCTGTCGGCGCGGCGCAGGATTTCCAGGAATTCGTCGGGCACCGGCTCGTTGACCACCTCGTCGAACATCTGGCGCAGTTTCACGCCGATGGCGCGCTGACGCAGACGGGCCTCGTCAAGGCCCTCGGAGGCGGCCCGGCGGCCGGGCGGAGTTTGTTGCTGGTCGATCATGCCATCGGCGTCCGAAGACGCCTCTTCCCCGTACTTGCTGGTTCTGTCCCGCTTCAACGCAGTCCACCCCCTCAGGTTCCATCGACAGAGCGTGTCAGGCCGAAGTGTCTGCGGTTCGGCCGCTCGGACACGCTCTAAAGTACATAACGCGGACCCCGCTGGGGTCCGTGGCGGAGAAGTTTCCGTCCGGTATGATGACGCAAAGTTCCAACGCGTGGAACCATCGTTGCGTTCCGGCCGTTTGGAGCACAGGTTCATCGCGGACGCGTCCTGGCGCGTCCGTTTGTGCGCCTTATGTTTTCGAAGACCACAATGAGACGGAGGGGTCATGAGTCTTCTCGCCCGACTGGCGCCGCATCTTCCCTATGTTCGCCGCTACGCCCGCGCCCTGACCGGGAGCCAGCAGACCGGCGACCAGTATGTGCGGGTCGCGCTGGAGGCGCTCGCCGCCGGCGAACAGACGCTGCCCGAGCAGCTGTCGCCGCGCGTCGCGCTCTATCATGTCTTCCACGCCATCTGGGGCACCTCCGGGGCCCAGCTGGAGGATCGCAATCCCGACCAGGAAACCGGCGGCGCCCCCGCCGACCGGCTGATGCGGATCGCCCCGCGTTCGCGCCAGGCCTTCCTGCTGACGGCGCTGGAAGGCTTCACCCCCAGTGAGGCGGCCCAGATCCTCGACACCGGCTATCCGGAAGTCGAGCGGCTGATCGCCCAGGCCCAGGCCGACATCGACGCCGAACTGGCCACCGACGTGCTCATTATCGAGGACGAGCCGGTCATCGCCGCCGACATCGAGGCGCTGGTCCGCGAGCTCGGTCACAACGTGATCGACATCGCCGCCACCCGCACCGAGGCGCTGGAAGCCATCGCCAAGAAGCAGCCGGGCTTGGTTCTGGCCGATATCCAGCTGGCCGACGGCTCCTCCGGCATCGACGCGGTCAAGGATATCCTCGGCATGATCAATGTGCCGGTGATCTTCATCACCGCCTTCCCCGAGCGCCTGCTGACCGGCGAGCGTCCGGAGCCGACCTTCCTGATCACCAAGCCCTTCCAGCCGGAAACGGTGAAGGCGGCGATCGGCCAGGCCCTGTTCTTCCATCCGGGAAGGCAAAAGATCGCCGCCTGAGATCGGGCCTGAACAAAGAGAAGGGGCCGTCCTCGCGGGCGGCCCCTTTTTCGTGGGTGGCGTCGGACTCCTACGGGGCCGGATAGGTCCTGGTCGGGCCCGGGTCGGCGGCCGGCGGCGCGGCCTGGCCCTGGACGTTTTCGCGGGTCGGCGGCACCTGGGTCTTCTGGGCCTGGCTCAGATCGCCCGAGCGCATGCCCCAGGCCGCGAACAGCACGACCACGGCCAGGAAGGTCGAGGCCACCAGCACCCAGAATACATGCCGGCCCCAGCGGCCCTGACGGACTTCGGTCACGGGGATATGGACGTGGTCGCCATCGGCGTCGTGGGTCACTTCGGCCATGCTCGGCTCCTGTTCGAAGAAAGTTGCGCCGTTGCATCGACGCCCTCGGACAGGAAAACGCTTGCGAAACAACGGCGTTCCGCCGGGCCAAAACCTTCTGTCGGGCGGCCGACAAAATAATTTGAAAAAAAGCGACGGGGCCGGGAACGGTCTTGCAGGTTTGTCGTTCTCTCTCTGCGGAGGCGGCGACGCCCCCCCCGACTTGAGGCTGACCACAGTCAGCCAGCCGTCTCCGCACCCCAATTCTCGATGATGCAAAACTTGAAAAGGGCGGATCTCAAAAGGATCCGCCCTTTTTTCATCAAGCGCCAACGGCGCGCTCTTCTCCCGCTCGCCGGGAGAAGGTGGCGGCCGCAGGCTGACGGATGAGCAACTGTGTTTGGCTAGGCGACGAGCTGTGTCCAGGGTTTGTTGTCTCTGAGCATGGCGTTGAGGGTGTTGAGCATCTTCCGGACGACGGCGATGAGGGCGACCTTGGCTGGCTTGC
>JAQGIK010000180.1 GCA_028291265.1 Caulobacter sp.
GCCCTCGATGTCGCCGACCGTGCCGCCGATCTCGACCAGCACGAAATCGGCCTCCTTGCCGGCCTCGTCGACGGCGGGAGCGGTGACGAAGCTTTTGATCTCGTTGGTGACGTGCGGAATCACCTGGACCGTCGCGCCGAGATAGTCGCCGCGGCGCTCCTTCTCGATGATGGTCTTGTAGATCTGGCCGGTGGTGATGTTGTCGGCCCGCCGGGCGTTGACGCCGGTGAAGCGCTCGTAGTGGCCCAGGTCGAGGTCGGTCTCGGCCCCGTCGTCGGTCACGAAGACCTCGCCGTGCTGATAGGGGCTCATCGTCCCCGGATCGACGTTGAGATAGGGGTCCAGCTTGCGCAGGCGGACCTTGTAGCCGCGTGCCTGCAGCAACGCGCCGAGGGCGGCGGACGCCAGACCTTTTCCAAGGGAAGAGACCACGCCGCCGGTGATGAAAATGTACCGGGCCATGGGAGGTCAGATATAGGCGAGATTCGCGGGGAGCGCCTCCCCGCGTCGCTCAGAACCTGTTGATGACTGCTATTTCTTTTCCGGCGGCGCGACCGGGGCCGAGCCGGGCAGCAGCGGATCGCTGGGGGCCTGGGCCGGGACGGTGATGCCGGGGGCCAGCGAGTCGCTGGTCGTCGGGGCCTGCGACCTGGGGGTCAAGAGGTCGGCCGGAGCGGTCTTGATGCTGTTGGGGTCGATCTTCAGGCCGGCGCCGGGGACTTCCTTGCGGCTGGCGGCGCCGATCAGGGTCAGGGTGATCGAGATGGTCAGGAAGACGGCGAACAGGATCCAGGTGATCCGCGTCAGCAGGTCGCCGGTGCCGCGGGCGCTCATGAAGTTGGACGGCCCGCCGCCCATGCCCAGGGCGCCGCCCTCGGACTTCTGAAGCAGCACCGCGCCGATCAGCAGGGCGGCGACGACGATGTTGATGCACAGCAGGGCGACGGTCAGAAATTGCACGGTGGGTCGGTCTCTGGTCGGGGCGGGCCGATGGGGGCCCGCGAAATGAAGTTGGCCCCTCTAGCACCACGCAGCCGGGCACGCCATAGCTGGGGCTTCGCAAGCCGGAGTGCAACGTCCGTGATTCTGGAGACCGAGCGCCTGACCCTGACCCCGTTGGTCGAGGCGGACGCGCCGCTGGTCCATCCGATCATGGCCGATCCGGAGGTCATGGCCCACTGGGACGTGGCCGAGATCGAGGATCCCGACGTCGTCGATCAACTATTGGCCGGCCAGATGGCGGCGATGGGGGACGACCGGGCCTTCTACTGGGCCATGCGGCTGACCGGCGATGGGGTGTTCCTCGGGCTCTGCGACCTCTCCGACATCGACTGGCGGCACCACCGGGCCGAGGTCGGCTTCATCCTCGGCAAGGACAGCTGGGGCCAGGGCTATGCCTACGAGGCCATGCAGGCGGTGATGAACTTCGCGGTCACCCAGGGCATCCAGCGGCTGTGGGCGCGCACGCACGTGGGCAACGAGTCGTCGGAGAAGCTGCTGGCCAAGCTGGGGTTCGAGCAGGAAGGCTATCTGCGCGGCCACGTCGACCGCGGCGGCGAGCGGCGCGATGTGCGGCTGTGGGGGCTGCTTCTCTAAGCCCTGCGACTCCATGACAAAACAGCGCGCTATCTCCCCGTCCCTACTTTGCTATTGTCCCCGCTTGTGTGACGAATCTGGACCGCCTCGGGGGGCGGATCCGACAAGGGTGGCAGGTTGACGGTTCAGGCCCGGATTTTGATCGTGGCGCGCGACGACGCGCTGGCCGGGCCGTTGGCCGAGGGGCTGGACCGTCTTGGCTGGCGCACCATCACGGCGCGCGGGCCCTACGCCGCCCTCGCCGCCCTCGGTGACCTGCAGATCGAGGCCGCCATCGTCGACACCGCCAGCGGCGGGGCCGACGCCCTGACCCTGGCCCGCCGCCTGAAGGCCGCCTGCGCCCCGCGCCGCCTGCCGGTCATCGCCATCGGCGATCCGGACCCGCAGCTGGACAGCTTCGCCTTCGACCTGACCCTGGCCCCGCCCCTGCATCCGGCCCAGGCCGTGCTGCGGCTGGAAAGCCTGGTCCGCATGGCCATCGCCGAGGAGGAGTTCGAGCTTCGCCTCGAGACCTTCGCCGACAAGGGCCGCCGCCTGGAGCTGCCCGAGCAGTCGCCCGGTCCCTACCGCATCCTGGCGGTCGGCGAGCCGGCCCCGCAGTTCCTGGCGCTGAGCAACGCGCTTTCCCGCAGCGGGGCCGACGTGGTCGGGGCCTTCACCGCCTTCACCGCCTTCGACTACCTGCATGAGCGGGCTTTCGATTCGGTGGTGCTGTGGGCCGGCGACAACCAGGCCGAGGCGCTGTCGATCGCCGCGGGCATGCGCCGCAACACCCGGCTCTATCATATCCCCGCCCTGCTCTACATGGCGGCCGACTCCTACGTCACCACCTCCGAAGCCTTCCACCGGGGCGTCTCCGACGTCGCCTCGCCCGAAACGCCGGAGACGGAAACCGCCAAGCGGGTCATCGAGCTGGCCCGCAGCTATCGCCGCCAGACGGCCATCCGCCGGGCGCTGGAGAAGGCCCGCTCGTCCGGTCTGATGGACGCCGCCACCGGCCTCTTCACCCGCGATCTGTTCGCCGCCCACCTGGTTCGCCTGACCCAGGCCGCCCGCACCCGCAACCGGCCGATGAGCGTCTGCGTCCTGCGCCTGTCCGAACGGGCCGAGGTCAGTTCGGCCCGGGCCGGCGGCTGGCTGGACCGGGCCATCCCGCAGATCGGCTCGATGATCGGCCGCCTGGTCCGCGCCGAGGACACCGCCGCCCGCCTGGGGCCCGAGGTCTTCGCCCTGGCCCTGCCCGGCACGCCGCAGGCTGCGGGCCGCTCGGCCGCCGAGCGCATCGCCGCCGTCATCGCCTGCACCGCTTTCGAGGCCGGCGAAGGGAAAACGCCCTTCACCGTTGATTTCGACATCGGCGTCGCCCAGATCGAGAGGGGCGAAAACGCCGCCGCCGCCCTGGAGCGGGCCGCCGCCCGGGCCTTGCAGAGAGAAGCGGGATGACCGACGCCGCCGGCCAGCAGCCCCACGGGGGCGAGCCCCTCAAGATCGACTTCATCGCCGATGTCGTCTGTCCCTGGTGCTACATCGGCTGGGAGCGGTTGAAGGCGGCCCTGGCCATGCGGCCGGACGTCCCGGTCGAGGTCATGTGGCGGCCGTTCCAGCTGGACCCGGCCATCCCCGAGGAAGGCGTCGACCGCGCGGACTACATGGCGGCGAAGTTTCCCAACGCCGAGCGCCGCGCCGCCGCGCTGGAAACCCTCGACAAGGAAGCCGCCAGCGTCGGCCTCAAGCTCAAGCTGGCCGACATCCCCATCTCGCCCAACACCAACGCCGCCCACCGGCTGATCCGCTGGGCCCAGACCGTGGGCCTGCAGCAGGCGGCGCTGGAAGCCATCATGCAGGCCTACTTCGTCGAGCTGCGCGACATCGGCGATCCGCTGGTGCTGGCGCAGATCGCCGAGGCCATCGGCATGGAAAAACACGTCGTCCTCACGGCCCTGGCCGAGGGCGTCGACAAGGACACCGTCACCCGCGAGCACATCCAGGCCCACCAGGCCGGGGTCAGCGGCGTGCCGTTCACGATTTTCGGGGGCAAGGTCGCCATCTCCGGAGCCGACGTGCCTGAGCGGCTTTGCAAGGCGATCGACAGAGCGTTGGAGGCGGCATGAGCCCGCAGGACGGACAGACTTACGGCCCGCTGATCGGTATCGGCATCGCCGCGGCGGTGATGCTGCTGCGGGCCCGCGGCGGCAAGGCCAAGCCGATGAACGTGGTCACCATGTGGATCATCCCGGCGATGCTGTTCACCGCCTTCGTGGCGGTGACCGCGACCTCGCACCTGCACGGCCTGGACTACGGCTGGGTGATCGGCGCCTTCGTCATCGGCGGTGCGCTCGGCTGGCAGCGCGGACGTATGATGCCGATCCATATCGACCCGGACACTGGCAAGCCGATGATCAAGACCTCGGTTGCGGCCCTGGTCTTCATCCTCGCCCTGATGGCGGTGCGCATCGCTCTGCGTCAGGTTCTGGCGCAGTACGCCAACAGCCTGCTTGTTACCGATGCCTTCATGGCGCTGGCGGTCGGCCTGCTGGGCGTGGCGCGCATCGAAATGTTCATCCGGGCCAGGCGGCTTCAGGCCGAGCACGGAACGGTGGCGGCTTAACCCACCGCTGTCATCCTTCGGTCGCGCAGCGATCCGGAGGACCCATCTGTCCCCCAGGCGTGTGGCATCTGCCGGCGATGCGCCGCCGTCGATGACGGAATGACAATCCAGGCGGTTCCGCACCAATCATGGGTCCTCCGGATCGGGCTTCGCCCGACCGAAGCAACTGTGTGACGCCCCGTCAAGCAACGAAGGGCTTTTGGTCTCGGACAGCGGCGTTGAGGGCGATCAGGAGATGCCTGGCGATGGCGACG
>JAQGIK010000007.1 GCA_028291265.1 Caulobacter sp.
CGCCCGCAGACGGCACAATGACAGATCGCGAACACACAAGGGCAGCGCCGGCCTTAAACGAAAAGGGCAGCGTCCGGGTGAAAACTATTCCCCCAGCGGCGCTGCCCTCATCCGACCCCCTTCGGGGGCCACCTTCTCCCGGCAAGCGGGAGAAGGGCGCTTATCATTTCTTCTTCGGCTGGTCCGTCTTCGGCTTGGCGCGGACCGCCCCGGCCGGGAAGCCCGGCTTCATGAACTTGACCAGCACGCGCTGGCCGACCAGCAGCGGGGCGCCGGTGGCCGAGACGACCACCTCGACGACGCGCTCGTCGCTGCGCTGGCTGGGGTCGTCCGAGGCCAGCTTGCGGGCCCCGAAGACGCCGGCGCGGCGCAGCACCTTGCCGACATAGACCTTGTTGGGGTCCGATTCCGGGGTGATCTCGACCTGCTGGTCGTCCCGGATGTTGGGGATGTCGGCCTCGACGATCTCGGCGCGGACGATGCGGTCGGTGTTGGGCTCGAGGTCGAACATCGTCGAGACGTTCAGGGTCGAGGCGCCGGCCCCGGGGTTGGCGTAGCGGCGGGCGATGCGGCCGTTGATCGGGGCCCGGATGATGGTCAGTTCCAGGGCGTACTCGGCCTCGTGCAGGGCCGCGCGGCTGGTGTCGACCGTGGCGCGCTGGGCGCCGATCTGGGCCTCCCAGTCGCGGATCTCGTCCATCTTCTGGTCCATGCGCTGCTTGGCCACGAAGTTGCTGGCCTGCAGCTCCTCCAGACGGCGGTATTCGCGGCGGGCGGCGTTCAGCTTGACCTGCAGCACGCCGATCTGGGCCTGGGCCTGGGCGACCCGGGCGCGGGCGCTGGCCACGGCCAGGCGCGGATCGTCGTCTTCCTGGCGGGCCAGGATCTGGCCGGCGGAGACCGCCTGGCCTTCCTCGACGTAGACGGCCTTGACCACCCCGCCGCGGCGGGCCGCGACCTGGATGATGCCGCCCTCGACGTCGGCCTTGCCGTTGCCGATGGCCGCGAAGGGGCTGGGCGGCATGGCCTTGGCGGCGGCCTCGGTCTGCTTCTTCTTCTCAGCGCCGGCGCTCTTCATGAAGAAGAAACCGCCGACCATCGCCACCACGATGACAGTGATGATCCAGAACCAGGGCCTGCGCAGAAATCCGGGCATTGAGGGGTCGTCCTTGAGAAATCAGTGCGAGAGCGACGGCGGATTGGGATCGGGCGTGCGGCGCACGTCGTCCAGGATCTTGCCGTCCTCGATGTGGATCACCCGGTCGGCATAGGCCTCCAGGCGGGGGTCATGGGTGACGCAGATCACCGCCGCGCCATGCTCGGTCGCGGCGCGGCGCAGCAGGCGGATGACGATCTGGCCGTTCTCGCCGTCCAGGGCCGAGGTCGGCTCGTCGGCGAAGATCAGGTCGGGATTCTTGGCCAGGGCGCGGGCGATAGCCACGCGTTGCTTCTCGCCACCCGACAGTTCGGACGGCCGCTGGTTGATCTTCGGGGTCAGGCCGACCTCGTCGAGGGCCAGCAGGGCGCGGCGGCTGGCCTCGGCCGGCGAGGCGCCCTGGTATTTGAGGGCGGTCATCACCTGCTGCTTGGCGGTCAGGGCCGGGAACAGGTTGAAGCCCTGGAAGATGAAGCCGCAATGATCCAGCCGGAACTTGTCGATCCGGCCAGAGGACATGTCCCACAGGCTGCGCGCCTCCAGCGCCGAGACCGTGCCCTCGTCAGGCTCCAGCAGGCCCGACAGCGCCGCCACCAGCGTCGACTTGCCGGAGCCGGACGGCCCCATGACCATGGTGACATCGCCGTGGCGGGCGTCGAAGTCCACGCCCTTGAGCACCTCGATGAAGGTCTTGCCGGTCTTGAATCGCTTCACGATTCCCTTGGCCTGCAAGGCGATCTCGCCCAGCTTGTGGCCGTTGGTCTTCTGGGCGCTCATCGCAGCAGATCCGCCGGTTGGCTGTTCTTCAGGACGCCGAGGGACAGCAGTCCCGACAGCATGGCGATCAGCAGCAAGAACAGCGCGATGGCGGTGACGATGGGAAGGGGAAAAGCCATGGGCAGCCCGCCAAGGGACGCCAGCCCAGACACCGCCCAGGTTAGCACCCCCGACATGCAGATGCCGACCACGCCGACCCAGAAGCTCAGCTCCATGACGATGACCCGCAGGCTGCCCATCGATACGCCAAGGGCCCGCAGCGAGGCGAATTCCTTGATGTTGGCCATGATCGCCCCGCGCAGGGTCTGCCACGTGATGGCGATGCCGATCACCGCGCCCATGATGACGGCGAAGATCAGGATGACGCTGATGAACTGCTCCTTGAACAGGGCGCTCTCGTTGGCGTCGGCCAGTTCCTGGCGGGTCCAGGCCCGAAACTTGCCGTCGCCGAGCTTGTTGAGTTGGGCGGCCACGATCTCGGCCCGGGCGGGGTCGGCGATCTTGACCATCAGCGGGCTGACTCGGGGACCGCTGTCGGCCTCGCCCAGCATCCCCAGGCTGTCGCGCGACATCACGATGGTGGCGTTCATCATGTTGGGATAGCCGGTGGTCACCGCGGCGATAGTGATCGTCTTGCCGTTGTAGATGGCCTTGTCGCCCAGCTTGACGCCAAGGCGTCCCAGCGCCGTCTCGTCGACCGCTACGGCGTAGGGCTGGCGCAGGGTCTCGACCAGTTCGTCGCTGTAGTCGGTCGGCACGGTGACCCGTCCGGGGGCGGCATCGATCACCCGGACCTGAACGAATTCCATCTTGCGGTTCGTCGGCCCGCCGGGCGGGGCGTTCAGTTGCTCTTCGGGCGGAATGATATTCTGGAAGCGGCCACCCGAACTATCCATGGTTGCCACCTCGACGACCTCAGGATGTCCGATGACCACCGGCATCAGTCGTCTCGGCAAGCCCGACGGTCCGCCGTTGAACAGCGCCGTGGCTCCAGGGCCCAGAACCATGATGTCGGCGCGGGAACGGTCGATCTGGGCAGTGAAGCCCTTGCCGATGCCCATGAACATGCCGACGAAGGCCAGCACAAGCAGCCCGGAAAACGCCAGGGCGACGACGGCCGCCATGTAGCGCCGCCATTCGTAGATCAATGTAGCCAAAGCGAGCGACATAGGCGCCTGCAACCCTCCCGAACTGACCCCGGGTATGGACGACAGCATCGCCCCCCTCCAAGTTAAATCGGGGTAAGGCCTGTCCGGAAAACTAGCCAGAAGGCCGGGTCGCGCGCTATTGCCGCATCTGGACGCACGAAGCTGCCGTCATCCCTCAGAGAAAAGAGCGTTTATGACCCGTATCGCGTTGATGGCCGGCATCGCCGTCGCCACCGTTTCCGGCGCGGCTGCGCCCGCCCTCGCCGACGAAGGCATGTGGACCTTCGACAATCTGCCCACCGCCAGGATCGAGGCCGACTACGGCGTCAAGCTGGACGCCAAGTGGCTCGACCACGTGCGCCTGTCCGCGGTGCGGATTTCGGGCTGCTCGGCCAGCTTCGTCTCCAAGGACGGCCTGATCCTGACCAACAACCACTGCGTGGTCGGCTGCTCCAGCGCCCTGTCGTCCTCGACGACCGACTATGTGAAGAACGGCTTCCGCGCCAACCTGCGCGAAGAAGAACTCAAGTGCCCAGGCCAGACGGCCGAGGTGCTGCTGTCGATCACCGACGTCACCGGCGAAATTCGCGCCGCCGGCGCCGGCAAAACCGGCGAGGACTTCGTCAAGGCCCGCGACGCCGCCTCCAGCGCGGCCGAGAAGACCGTCTGCGGGGCCGAGGCCGGCGTCCGCTGCCAGGCCATCAGCCTGTACCGGGGCGGCCAGTACAAGGTCTACAAGTTCCAGCGCTACACCGACGTGCGCCTGGTCTTCGCGCCCGAGTTCGACATCGCCTTCTTCGGCGGCGACCCGGACAATTTCAACTTCCCCCGCTACGACATGGATTCGGCCTTCCTGCGCGCCTACGGCGCCGACGGCAAACCGGTGCAGACCAAGAACTTCCTCAAGTGGAACGCCAGCGCGCCGAAGGAAGGCGACCTGACCTTCGTGGTCGGCAACCCCGGCTCTACAGAGCGCCTGCTGACCGTCGCCCAGATGGAAACCCAGCGCGACCTGACCATCCCGATCGGCCAGCTGCAGCGCTCCGAGCTGCGCGGCCGCTACCTCGAATACGCCAAGGGCGGCGACGAGCAGAAGCGCACCGCCGGCGACGCCCTGTTCGGCCTCGAGAACGGTTTCAAGGTCTTCTACGGCCGCCAGCTGACCCTCAACGACAAGGGCTTCATGGACGCCAAGCGGGCCGCCGAAGCCGAACTGCGCGCCAAGGTGAAGGCCGACCCGGCCCTCTCGGCGAAACTCGGCGATCCCTGGGCCGACGTCGAACAGGCCCAGGTCGCCTACCGTGATAACTGGCTCGAATACCGCCAGCTGGAGACCGAGGCCGGCGGCGGCGCCCGCCTCTACAACTGGGCCCAGACCCTGGTCCGCGCCAGCCGCGAGAAGGCCAAGCCGGTCGCCGACCGCTCGGCCGACTACAGCGACGCGGCCCTGGCCCGCATGGAACGCGGCCTGATGGCGGGCACGCCGGTCATCGCCGGCATCGACCAGCTCAAGCTTGAGCACTGGATGCTGAAGACGCGGGAATACCTGACGGTCGATCATCCCGGCGTGAAGAAGATCCTCGGCAAGGAAAGCCCGCAGAACCTGTCGGCCCGCCTGGTCGCCGGCAGCAAGCTGGGCGATCCGGCCGTCCGCAAGGCCCTGTGGGACGGCGGCATGGCGGCCATCGAGGCCAGCGACGATCCGATGATCAAGTTCGTGCTGGCCACCGAGGGCCAGGGCCGCGCCCTGAAGAAGGTCTGGGAAAGCCAGGTCACCGCCCCGGTCGACTCGGCCGCCGAGCGCATCGCCCAGGCCCGTTTCGCGGTCTACGGCGAGAGTGTCTACCCGGACGCCACCTTCAGCCTGCGGCTCAGCTACGGCAAGGTTCAGGGCTGGACCTACCGCGGGACCACCGTGCCGGCCTTCACCAGGATCGGCGGGACCTGGGACCGCGCCACCGGCGAGGCGCCGTTCGCCCTGCCGAAGTCCTGGCTCGACAAGAAGTCGGCGCTGAACCCCGAGACGGTGTTCGACTACACGACGACCAACGACATCATCGGCGGCAACTCCGGTTCGCCGGTGATCGACGCCAAGGGCCAGGTGATCGGCGCCGCCTTCGACGGCAACATCCACAGCCTGGGCGGCGCCTACGGCTACGACGGCACGCTGAACCGCACCGTCGTGGTCTCGACGGCGGCCATCACCGAAGCGCTGGTCAAGGTCTACGGCCAGACCAACCTGGTGAAGGAACTGACCGGGAAGTAGGCGGCAATCGCCAGTTCCTCCTCCGGGGGCGCAGCCCACGGGGGAGGGGGACCGCGACCGAAGGTCGTGGTGGAGGGGGCAGCGCCGGCGGATGCGGTTTGATCCTGAACGCTGTCGTAGCGGCCGCGCCAGAACGCTGTTCATCCTGACAGGCCGGCGCTGCCCCCTCCCCCACCGGCCCTGAAGTCGGGCCGGCGGTCCCCCTCCCCCGTCGCTGCGCGCCGGAGGAGGAACTGACCGCGCCTAGATCCCCATCTGACGCGCCGCCAAGTCGCGCATGATCTCCTCCGAGCCGCCACCAATCGCGTAGACCCGCACCTCGCGGTAGATACGCTCCACCCGGCCGCCGCGCATGTAGCCGTTGCCGCCCATCACCTGCATGGCCTCGCGGGCGCAGTATTCCATGGTCTCGGTGGCCTGGACCTTGAGCAGGGCGATCTCGGCGATGGGTTTTTCGCCCTGCTGGACGCGCCAGGCCAGAGTCTCCAGCCAGGACTGGGTGGCGTTGATGCGCTTGTACATGTCGGCCAGCTTGTGGCGGATGACCTGGTGGTCGGCGAGCCGCTTGCCGAAGGTCTTGCGCTCCTGGGCCCAGGCCAGGGCGTCCTCCAGGCAGACCTTGGAAAAGCCGATGGCCCCGGCGGTCATGCCGATCCGCTCGGAGTTGAAGTTGTTCATGATGCCGGCGAAGCCCTGGTTCTCGGCCCCGATCAGGTTCTCGACCGGGACGCGGACGTCGTCGAAGAACAGGGCCGCGGTGTCCGACGCCCACCAGCCCTGCTTCTTCAGCGGGGCGCGGGTGAAGCCCGGCCGGTCGCGCTCGATCAGGAGAAGCGAGACGCCGCCGGCCCCCTCGCCGCCGGTGCGCACCGCGACCGTGTAGTAGTCGGCCCGCATCCCCGAGGTGATGAACATCTTGCTGCCGTTGACGACGTACTCGTCGCCCTCGCGCCGGGCCGTGGTCTTCAGGTTGGCGACGTCGGAGCCGCCGGTCGGTTCCGTAATGGCCAGGGCGCTGATCTTCTCGCCCGACAGGACCTGCGGGATGATGCGGTCCTTCATCTCCTGGGTCCCGAGGTGGCGGATCGGCGGCAGGCCGATGCCATGGCTCATCAGGCTGGCGTTGATGCCGCCGGCTCCGTGGCGGGCCATCTCGGTCGAGGTGACGATAGACATGAAGGGGTCGGTGGGGATGCCGCCGTACTCCTCTGGCCAGCCGAGGCGGAGCAGGCCGATCTCCGAGGCCTTCCTGTAAAGCTCGCGGGGAAATTCCTCGGCCTCGTCCCACTGGTCGGCGAAGGGCATGATCTCCTTCTCGACCCACTTGCGCAGGGCGTCGCCCCAGGCGCGGTGGTGGTCCTGGTAGAAGGGGGACATGCGGGATTGGTAGAGGTGGTCGAGGGCAGGCATGGTTTCTCCCGGGCCTCTCTGGCGGAGGCGCTTCGAGGAGCATCCACCCTTTCCCCGTACGGAAGTCGAGAGGCCCCAAAGGAACAGCCTCGGTAACCTCTCGCTAACCACGTCCCCTAACGGGGCCTTCACCATGACCCCCGAGAATGATCGGACTCATTCTGACGGGGTTACCAATGGCGTTCGGGTCCGAGACCATCCTTCACGGCGACTGCATCGAGCAGCTGCGGGCCCTGCCCGACCGCTCCGTCGACCTGGTCTTCGCCGACCCCCCTTATAACCTGCAGTTGGGCGGCGACCTGCTGCGGCCCGACAATTCCAAGGTCGACGCCGTCGACGACCACTGGGACCAGTTCGAGAGCTTCGCCGCCTACGACAAGTTCACCCGCGAATGGATGAAGGAGTGCCAGCGCGTCCTCAAGGACGACGGGGCCCTGTGGGTGATCGGCAGCTATCACAACATCTTCCGCGTCGGCGTGGCGCTGCAGGACCTGGGATTCTGGATCCTCAACGACGTGGTCTGGCGCAAGTCCAACCCGATGCCGAACTTCAAGGGCACCCGGTTCACCAACGCCCATGAGACGCTGATCTGGGCGTCGAAATCCAAGGGCGGCAAGCGCTACACCTTCAACTACGACGCCCTGAAGGTGTTCAACGACGACACCCAGATGCGGTCGGACTGGACCCTGCCGCTGTGCACCGGCGACGAGCGGGTCAAGAAGGCCGACGGCACCAAGGCCCACCCGACCCAGAAGCCCGAGGCTCTGCTGCACCGGGTGCTGCTGGCGACGTCGAAGCCGGGCGACCTGGTGCTCGATCCCTTCTTCGGTTCGGGCTCGACCGGGGCGGCGGCCAAGCGTCTGGGGCGGCGGTTCATCGGCATCGAGCGCGAGGCCGAGTACATCGCGGTGGCCAGGGAGCGTATCGCCAAGGTGCAGCCGGTGGCGCCGCAGGACCTGGAAGTCATGGGCTCCAGGCGGTCCGAACCGCGCGTGCCGTTCGGCCTGCTGGTCGAGGCCGGCCTGCTGCAGCCCGGTGACGAACTGTGGTGCCCCAAGGGGCTGAAGGCGGCGCGGGTGCGGGCCGACGGCAGCCTGGCGGTCGGCGACCTGACCGGCTCGATCCACAAGATGGGGGCGATGATGGAAAACGCCCCGGCTTGCAACGGCTGGACCTACTGGCGCTTCAAGACCGACGCTGGCCTTGCGCCGATCGACGTGCTGCGCAGCAAGGTCCGCGCCGGTATGGCGGCCTAGAGACGGTGCAGCCGTGGCAGAGACTTTTGGCGCTGCGTGATCGCAACGAAGCGCCGATTGATTCCGAAGCCAACCTTGCCGACGTCATTGCGCTGGAAAACAGCACGAAGTTGGCTCTGCCGCCCGACTTTCGTGACTATCTAATCCACGGCGTCGGTTCTGACGCCTGGACCGACCCTTTCGTTTCAACCTGGTGGGCCGTTTCGGCGGTCCGACCGATACGGGATGAATACGACCATCCGATAATCAACGACGAGGTCGCCGCGACGGCTCATCAGTGGCTTGTATTCGCAGATTTCGCCATCTGGTCGCAGGCTTGGGCTATCGATTGTGGGCCGGGCGGCGGTCAGATCATGGTCATAAACGGAACAACGGACCACGTGGTCGCGCGATCATTCGCGGACTTTGTCGATACCTATCTGATGGACATCTTCGCTCTTCTCTGACGCGTCAGAGCAGGAGCGGCGTCAGCAAGGCCTGGCGAGCGGCTTTCAGGAAGACGCTCGGCAGAGCGTCGAGGCCCTTCATCGGCGTCCAGACCACATCGGCGGCCTCGCCTTCCGCCCAAAGCACCCGCAGCGTCAGCGAGAAGTGGGTGAAGACGTGTTCGATCTCACCCGCCTCGCGCCACACCACATCAGCCGGCGCGCCCTGCAACACCGTCGGCGGCGCGACCGTCCAGTCGCTGGTCGGCAGACCTAGCATGCCGCCGAGAAGGCCCTTGTCCGGGCGGCGAACCAGGGCGACCTCGTCACCGTGCGTGAGGACATAGGCGATGCCGTAGCGCCGCGGCCGAGCCGCCTTCTTCGTCTTGCGTGGAAACGTGCCCTGGTCGCCGCGCGCGAAGGCGGCGCAGTGCATCGACACCGGGCAGCGGTCGCAGAGCGGTGACTTCGGTTTGCAGACGGTGGCGCCGAGATCCATCAGGGCCTGGGCCCAATCTCCTGGGCGGTGGCCGTCGACAAGGTCGCCGGCCAGGGCCTTCAGGCGCGGCTTGCTGTCCGGCAACGGTTCCTCGACGGCGAACAGGCGGCTCATCACCCGCTCGACATTGCCGTCGACGACGTTGGCGGCGCGGTCGAAGGCGATGGCGGCGACGGCGGCGGCGGTGTAGGCGCCGACCCCCGGCAGGGCGCGCAGGCTCTCCTCGGTGTCCGGAAAGACGCCGCGGTGCTGACCGGCCACGGCGCGGGCGCAGGCCAGCAGGTTGCGGGCCCGGGCGTAGTAGCCGAGGCCCGCCCAGGCGGCCATCAGGTCGCCGTCCTCGACGTTGGCGAGATCGATCACGGTCGGCCAGCGGCGGGTGAAGCTGAGAAAATAGGGCGTGGCGTGCGGCACGGTGGTCTGTTGCAGCATCACCTCCGACAGCCAGACCCGGTAGGGGTCGGCGCGGACCCCGGCGGCATGGTCGCGCGGTCGGACGCGCCAGGGCAGGTCGCGGGCGTTATCGTCGTACCAGGCCAGCAGGCGGGCGCGTAAGTCGGCGGTGTTCACGGATGCGGACCTAGCACGCGGCGAAGTTTTTTCGAGGGGCGGTGTCGGAACCGGCTTGTACCCTGCGTCCTCAGTGTCGAAGACCGGACACAACGAAGGAAGCCCAGTCATGCGTCGCTCGCTCACCGCCCTCCCCGTCCTGATCCTCTTGGCCGCCTGCCAGCCCGGCGGCAAGCCGGCCGAAACGCCGAAGGCGGAGACCGCGGCTCCGGCCGCCCCGGCCCCGGATCTGCTGCCCGGCGCGTACAGGATCGACCCCGACCACACGACCATCCTCTTCCGGGTCGACCACATCGGCATGTCGAATTTCACCGGCCAGTTCCGCAAGGTCGACGCCAGCCTGGTGCTGGACCCCAAGAACCCGGAGGCCTCCTCCATCGTCGCCGACATCGACGTCGCCTCGCTGAGCACCAACGTCCAGGTGTCGCCGGGCTTCGACGCGACCCTGACCGGACCCGAGTGGCTGGACGGCGGGGCCCACCCGAAGATCACCTTCAAGTCGACGAAGGTGACCAAGACCGGGCCGGACACCGCCGACGTCGCCGGCGACTTCACGCTGAAGGGCGTCACCAGGCCGGTGGTGCTGAAGGCCAGGTTCAACAGCGGCTACAAGCCCAACGCCATGGACGGGGCCCGCATCGGCTTCTCGGCGACCACCAGCTTCAAGCGGTCCGACTTCGGGATCAGCTATGGCGTCCCGGCTCCGGGCACCAAGATGGGCGTCAGCGACGAGGTCCAGGTGATCATCGAGACCGAGTTCACCCAGGGCAAGCCGACCGGCGAACCCATGCCGGCGCACTAGAGGCGCCGGGAAGGGAGGGGTATAGCTTTCGTATGCCGCCCCGCCGTCCCCTTCCGACCGCCGACGAAGCCGCGCAGATCCTGGCGCGGCGGCGGACCAAGCCGCAGCGGCGCCCGCCGCCGCCGGTCGGGCGGTCGCTGGCCCCGATGCTCAAGGCGCTGGACGAGCGGTTCGGCAAGGGCAGCGCCGGCCTGGCCGCCCGCTGGCGCGAGATCGTCGGCGAGACCCTGGCCCGCCACACCGAGCCGGTGCGGGTGGTCAAGGGCCGGGCCGGGCAACCCTCGATCCTGGAAATCCGCGTCGCCGGTCCGGCCGCCGCCATCGTGCAGCACCAGGCCCCCGACATCCTCTCCCGCGTCGGCATGATGCTGGGCGATCCCAGCGTGTCGAAACTGCGCATCGTCCAGGGGCCGGTGAAGCCTCAGCCCGGCGCCAGGCAACAGGCCCGCAAGCGGCCGAAGGGGCCGCTGGACGCCGCCACGGAGGCCGAACTGGCGCAGGGCCTCGCCGAGGCCCCGGACGGTCCGCTCAAGGCTGCGCTGTTGCGTCTCGGCCGCGAGGTGCTGCGGGAGCGTTGACTCCTGAGGCTAGGCGCCGCATCGCGCCACGCTATTGCCGCCTTCGTGCGGTCTGCAGAATCGCGTTCTACTGATCCACTGCACTCTGGGGAGCTTCGAAAGCCCATGGGCCTGTTCAACCGCCGCGCCGCCATCGGCGCCGTCATCGCCGTAACCCTCACCGCCGGCGCCAGCGTCGCGCTGGTCGGCTGCAACAAGGGGGCCGGGGGCGCCATCGACGGCGACATGACCCTCGGCAGCACCGACGCCAAGGTCAAGATGATCGAGTACGGCTCGCTGTCCTGCGTCCACTGCGCCAACTGGAACAGGGACGTCTGGCCCGAGTTCAAGAAGAAGTACGTCGACACCGGCAAGATCCACTACACGTTCCGGCCCTTCAAGCTGAGCCCGGCCGACAGCTACACGGCCGCCGGCGACCTGCTCGGCCGCTGCGCCGGCAAGGACAAGTACTTCGGCGTCATCGACGCCCTGTTCCACAGCCAGGAAGAAGCCTTCGGCGCCGCCGGCGGGGCCAAGCAGGTGCTGTTCAACGTCGGGGCCCAGGCCGGTCTGTCGGAAGACGCCGTGCGCGCCTGCCTCAGCGACGACAAGGCCCTGCTGGCCCTCGACAAGCGCCTGAACGAGCCCAAGGCCAAGGAAGTGGCGGCCACGCCGACCTTCTTCATCGGCGACCAGAAGTTCGAAAGCGAACTGCCGATGGCCGACATCGACAAGGCCTACGCCAAGGCCGGCGGCAAGTAAGGGAGTCCCAGGGGTCCGACCGTGCAGTTCCAGAAGCTCCGCCTTACGGGCTTCAAGTCCTTCGTCGAACCGACAGAGTTTCGGATCGAACCCGGACTCACGGGCGTGGTCGGGCCCAACGGCTGCGGCAAGTCCAACCTGCTGGAGGCCCTGCGCTGGGTGATGGGGGCCAACTCCGCCAAGGCCATGCGGGCCGGCGGCATGGACGACGTCATCTTCAACGGGGCCGGGGCGCGGCCGCCGCGCAACCACGCCGAAGTCGCCCTGACCATCGACAACAGCGACCTGACCGCGCCGGCCCAGTTCAACCAGCATCCGGTCATCGAGGTGGTCCGCCGCATCGACCGCGGCGAGGGCTCGACCTACCGCATCAACGGCCGCGAGGTGCGGGCCCGCGATGTGCAGCTGCTGTTCGCCGACGCTTCGACCGGGGCCAACAGCCCGGCCCTGGTGCGCCAGGGCCAGATCAGCGAGCTGATCGCCGCCAAGCCGCAGAACCGCCGCCGGATCCTCGAAGAGGCCGGCGGGGTGTCGGGGCTGCACACCCGGCGCCATGAGGCCGAGCTGCGGCTGAAGGCGGCGGAGACCAATCTCAACCGGCTCGACGACATCATCCGCGAGCTGGACAGCAACCTCGGCCGGCTGAAGCGCGAGGCGCGGGCGGCCGAGAAGTACAAGCGGCTGTCGGCCGAGATCCGCGCCCTGCAGTCAGCGGTGCTGTTCAGCCGCTGGAGCGAGGCTCGCGACACCCTGCAGCGGGTCGAGGGCGAGACGCAGACGGCCGGGGCGCTGGTCGAGACCACCGCGCGTGACGCCGCCGCCGCCAACGTGGCCGCCGTCGCCGCCGACGAGGCCATCAAGCCGCTGCGCGAGGAGGCGACGGTGGCCGCGGCCATCCTCGGGCGGCTGGCCATCGAGCGGGACCGGGTGGAACGGGAGGCCGAGAGCGCCGAGGCCGAGGTCGCCCGCCTGACCGCCGAGATCGGCCGCATCGACGCCGACACCGCCCGTGAGGCGCACATTGTCGAGGACGCCGCGTCGGCGCTGGAACGCCTGGCCGCCGACATCGCCGCCGTCGAGGCCGAGATCGCCGCCGCGCCGTCGCGGATGCCGGAACTGGAAGCCGAGGCGAAGGCCGCCGAGGAAGCCCGCGCCAAGGCTGACGGCGAGGTCGAATGGCTGGCCGCTTCGGTCGCCGCCGACGAGGCGCGCCGCCGGGCCGCCGAGGCGCGGCTGGACGACGCGCGCTCGCGGCTGAACCGCACGGTGCGGGCTCTGGACCAGGCCAAGTCCGAGCGGGCCGCCATCGCGCCGGCCAACGATCCCGAGGTTCAGGCCGCCAAGGCCAAGCTGACCGAAGCCGAGAGCGAGCTGGCGCAGGCCCGCGCCGCCGTCGAGGCGGCCGAGACCGCCCGCGGCGACGCCGCCCGCGCCGAACAGGCGGCCCGCGACGAGATGCGCAAGCTGGAGGACCAGCTGGGCCGGTTGAAGACCGAGGCCCGGGGTCTGGCCCAGCTGTCGGCCCGGCCGGCCAAGAGTTCGTATGCGCCGGCGCTGGACGCGGTGAAGCCCGACAAGGGTTACGAAGCCGCCCTCGCCGCCGCCCTCGGCGAAGACCTGGATGCGGCGCTCGACGCCCGCGCCGCCGCCTACTGGGGCACGCGCGAGCTGGCGGCGCCGAAGTGGCCGGCCGGGGCCGAGCCGCTGGCCCCGCTGGTCGATGCGCCGAAGGAACTGGCGACGCGACTGGCCTTCACCGCCATGGTCGCCCGCGCCGATGGGCCGAAACTTCAGGCCTCGCTGGAGCCGGGCTGCCGGCTGGTCAGCAAGGAAGGCGACCTCTGGCGCTGGGACGGTTTCGTGGCCCGCGCCGAGGCCCCCAAGCCGGCCGCCATCCGCCTGGAACAACGCAACCGGCTTGCCGAGGCCGAGGCCGAGATCGAACGCCTGACGCCGCAGCATGAGGCGGCGGTCGCTCTGGCGAAGGATACCCAGGCCGCCTTCCGCGCCGCCGAGGCCGGGCTGGGCGTGGTGCGGGCCGCGCCGCGCGAGATCGAACGCACCCTTGCCGGCGCCCGCGACACCGTCGAACGGCTCGACCGCGAGGCCGCCCGCCGCGACGCCCGCGCCCAGTCGCTGGACGAGACCATCGCCCGCTTCGAGGCCGAACGGGTCGAGGCCCAGGCCGGCTTCGAGACCGCCGAGGCCGGCATCGACGGCGACGGCGGCGACAGCCTGTCGCCGATGCTGGAGCAAGCTCGCCAAGGGGCCACCGCCGCCCGCGAGGCCGCCGCCGAAGCCCGCTCGGCGCTCGATGCCGAACGGCGCGAACGCGACGGCCGGGTCCGCCGGCTTGAGAGCCTGACCCGCGATCTCGAGGACTGGACCCGTCGCGCGTCGGCCGCCGCCCGCCGCATCGAGGCGCTGGAGCAGGACCGGCTGAAGGCCCAGGGCGCCATGGCCCAGGCCAAGGACGCGCCCGGTCTGATCGAGGAACGCCGGGCCAAACTGATGGACGAGTTTGGCCTCGCCGAAGCCCGTCGCGACAAGGCCAGCGACGCCCTCGACCAGGCCGAGAGCAACCGCGCCGCCGCCGAACGGGGCCTGCGCGCCGCCGAGGCCGCCGCTTCCGAGGCCCGTGAAGCCCGCGCCACCCTGACCGCCCGGCTCGACGCCGCCCGCGACCGCTTCGGCGAGATCGCCGGCAACATCCGCGAGGCGGCCAAGATGGAGCCCGAGGAACTAGGCCGCCGCATCGCCGAAGAGGCCATCGCCGTCCCCAAGGACGCCGAGGGCATCGAAGCCCATCTGTTCTCGCTGGAGCGCGAGCGCGAAGCCATCGGCGCCGTCAACCTGCGGGCCGAGGAAGAGACCGCCGAACAGACCGGCCGGGTCCAGACCATGAAGGCCGAGCGGGCCGACCTGACCGGGGCCATCGGCAAGCTGCGGGCCGGCATCGAGGAACTCAACGCCGAGGGCCGCACACGGCTGCTGGCGGCCTTCGAGGTCATCAACGGCCACTTCAAGACCCTCTTCCAGGCCCTGTTCGGCGGCGGCGAGGCCGAGCTGCGGCTGATCGAGAGCGACGATCCGCTGGAGGCCGGTCTGGAAATCTACGCCTGCCCGCCCGGCAAGCGGCTGTCGACCATGAGCCTGATGAGCGGCGGCGAGCAGGCGTTGACGGCCTCGGCGCTGATCTTCGGGGTCTTCCTGGCCAATCCGGCCCCGATCTGCGTGCTCGACGAGGTCGATGCGCCGCTCGACGACGCCAACGTCGACCGCTACTGCAACATGCTCAACGAGATGCGCCAGCGCACCCAGACGCGCTTCATCGCCATCACCCACAACGCGGTGACGATGAGTCGGATGGACCGCCTGTTCGGCGTCACCATGCCCGAGCAGGGGATCTCGCAGCTGGTCAGTGTTGACCTGCAGCAGGCCGAAGCCCTGGCGGCGGAGTAGGTTTCGAAGCGAAGCGGCATTATAGCATCTGGTCGGGCCGAGGCCCGATTATTTATTCAAGTAATTCAACAATTTACGACCACCCAGCGAGCGGCGAACGACCGCCTGCCTGTGCCGATTCGACCCCTCCACGGATCGCCGGGAACCACCCCGAGACCACCCTGGGCCTTCGGACGGTCGGGATCTTGGTCAGGCCGCCCTCACCGCCCGCATACCCTCGGTTCGAATTCTCACCTCCGGCGAGGCCAGGCAGGTCGCCACGGCCTCGTAGCCCGGAGCGCCGGGGTGCGGAGCGACCGGGGTCGGGGGGCTGTGGTTGGCCGGGCAGAGAAGAATGGCTTCGTCAGGACCGACGGCGGCGAGGTCGAGCATGGCGCTGGAGCGGGTCATGGCCAGGATCGGTCGGGTCGAGCGGTGACGGCGTAGCCAAGTGGCGAGGGCTTCCTGCGTGGCCTGGTCGAGGCCCTGTTCGACGAGGTCGATGACCAGGGCGCCGGGATCGTCACAGGTCAGAGCGACCAGCAGGGCGACGAGGGCGTCGGAAGCCGCACCGCCCTCCTCCACCACCCAGGCCATCGCCTCGTCGATCCGGCCATTCGTAGCGCCTGTGCGGTCCAGCCCCAGGAACGTCGCGCCGGGCAGGGTTTCGGCCAGGCGCATGGCCAGCCTCGTCTTGCCGCTGCCGAGCGGGCCGATGATCCAGGTCAGGGGCCGAAGGTCGCGCAGTTCGAAGCGCTCGCCGCCCCAGGGCCAGGGGAGGTCGAAGGCGGCGGCGATCTCTCCGGCCGGACGGGTCAGGCGGGTGAGGTCGGCGAGGGTCGGGGTGCGGCCCTGGGCCAATTCTGACCGCAGGCCGCGGACCTGTTCGGTTTGGGCGGCGAGGTCCCGCAATCGCGTCTCAAGCGTCGTTTGATGGGCGGCCAACGCCGGTTCCAACCCCGCGGCGTCACCATTCAGGACCCGCGCGACCTGGGCCAGGCTGAAGCCGAGCGCCCGCAGGGACGCGATCTCGCCGGCGCGGGCCATCTGTCCGGGGCCATAGGCGCGCCAGCCGGCCTCGGTGCGGACAGGGGCGACGAGGCCGCGCTGCTCATAGAGGCGCAGGGCCTTGGCGGAGACGCCGAGCCGCGACGCGGCCTCGGCGGGGCTGAAGTATCGGTTCGGAGCGCTCACGACTCACCTCGCGGGTTGATCACCGCGCCATCAGTCGGGGCGACCCCAGGGGCCGGGTCAAGCGCTGAGCTGGAACAGGGCCTCGACCGTCGTCTCCAGGGCCCGCGCCATCTTCAGGGCCAGCACCGTGGAGGGGATGAAGACGCCGTTCTCCACGGTGTTCACCGTCTTGCGGGTGACGCCGACCTTTTCGGCCAGCTCCGCCTGGGTCCAGCCCTTCAGCGTCCGGGCCTCGCGCAGGCGGTTGGTCAGGCCTTCAGCCATCCTTCTGGGCCCGGCGTTCGAGGCGGGCGAAGGTCAGCAGGCTGGCGGCGATGGCCAGGCTGAGGATGGTGTGCAGGGTCTGGCCGCTGGTGATCGGCGTGAACAGGCCGACGACGTAGAGGGCCAGGCAGCTGGCCATCGCCACCCAGAAGCCGACTGTGAAGGCGCGGCGGCGGTGTTCGATGGTGCTCTCGTCGTTGAGGATGGCCCGGGTCTGCCGCGACAGGGCCCAGCCGCCGCCGGTGGCGAGGAACAGAAGCAGCATTCCCGCCCAGACGACGTAGGCGCCGATCTTGATCTGGTTGACCGGGCGGACGAGGTCGAAGTCCTCGGGCTGCTGGGTGAAATAGCTCGTCTGCCAGATCAGGAAGAAGAAGCCCTGGACGAAGGCCAGCCGCGTGCGGCGCTTCTGGAGGCGTTCGATCCGCTCGGCGGAGGGGAGTTCGGAGGACATCGGTGTGGACCTGTGTTGTAACCTGTAGGTGACATGTAACCCTGAGGTGACACGGCCGTCAAGCCCCTTCCGCGCGGGTTGTCGAAACGCCTTGCCGCCGCCACAGCCCACCGGCTTAATGGCGTTAACGCCAGTTGGAGCCTCTTCATGAAACGCGCCCTTATCGCCGGTCTCGCTATCGCCCTCACGTCCGGCGCCGCCCTCGCCTACGACGCCGCCTCGCAGGTCAAGGATCGCCAGGCCGGCATGAAGCAGATCGGCGGCAACATGAAGGGCCTCTACGACACCCTGAACGGCGACAAGGACCCGGCCAAGCTCAAGCAGTACGCCGGCGCCATCAACACCCTGGCCGGCAAGGTTCCGAGCTTCTTCCCGGCCGGCAGCGGCCCGGAAAGCGGCGAGAAGACCAAGGCCAAGGCCGACATCTGGACCGACACGGCCGGCTTCAAGGCCGCCGCCGGAGCCTTCGCCGCCCAGGCCGCCAAGCTGAACGCCGCCGCCCAGACCGGCGACGCCGACAAGGTGCAGGCCGAGTTCGCCGCCACCCGCGCCACCTGCAAGGGCTGTCACGACAAGTACCAGAACCACTAGGCCATCATGCCGACCCCGATCTGGGACCTGCCGACCCGGCTGTTCCACTGGCTGCTGGCGGCCCTGCTCGCCTTCTCCTGGTGGAGCCACTACGACCATCTCGACTGGCACAGGATCAGCGGCTTCAGCATCGCCGGCCTGCTGGTCTTCCGGCTGTGGTGGGGCATCGCCGGCAGTTCGACGGCGCGGTTCGGCAATTTCCTCAAAGGTCCGGCCGGGATCGCCGCCTACCTCAAGGGCGGCGCGGCCGGGGCCCCGGGGCACAATCCGCTCGGCGGCTGGAGCGTGGCGGCCATGTTGCTGGTGCTGATCGCCCAGGTCGGCCTCGGCCTCTTCGCCATCAACGAGGACTTCGAGGGGGGGCCGCTGACCAAATACGTCGACTACGACACCGGCCTGGCCATCGCCGGCTGGCATGAAGCGATGTTCAACGTCCTGCTCGGCCTGATCGTGCTGCACCTGGTCGCCATCGGCTTCTACGCAGCGCGGCGGAAGAACCTGGTCGGACCGATGATTACTGGCAAGGGCCCGCTGGCCGAGGGCGTGGACGCGCCGGTCATGGCCCCGCTCTGGCGGTTGCTGGTCGGGCTGCTGCTGGGCGGCGCGACCTTCGCTGTTCTCTATTGGCTGAACAGCCAGGCGTCGGCATTCTGACGCCAACAGAAAAGTCGGTACGGCGGGAGGCCCCTATGAAGTTCCAGATCACGGCCCTGGCGATGTTCGCCAGCCTTGGGCTCTCCGGCCTCGCCGCCGCCCAGACGCCGCCGGCCGCCCCCGCCCCCGCTTCCAACGACTATTCGAAGCCCGAGACCTGGCTCTGCCTGCCGGGCCGCGCCGGCGACGCCTGCGGCGTCGACCTGGCCACGACGTCGGTGACGCCGGACGGCAAGGGCCATCTTCTCCCCGCCGGTTCGCCGGCGCCGGCGGCGATCGACTGCTTCTACGTCTATCCGACGGTGTCCGCCGATCCGACCCCGAACAGCGACATGGTCATCGACGAGGCCGAGCGCCGGGTCGTGGCCATCCAGTTCGCGCCGTTCAGGAACGTCTGCCGCCCCTTCGCGCCCATGTACCGGCAGGTGACCCTGACCGCGCTGCGCCAGTACATGTCGGGCCAGAAGCCCGCGGTGGACCGCGAGCTGGCCTACAACGACGTCAAGGCGGCCTGGGACTGGTACCTGGCCCATGAGAACAAGGGCCGGGGCGTCGTGCTGATCGGCCACAGCCAGGGCTCGGGCGTCATCCAGGAACTGGTCAAGCGCGAGATCGACGGCAAGCCGGTGCAGAAGCTGATCGTCGGGGTGATGCCGATCGGCTCCAACGTGCCGGTCGATGACAAGGGCATGTTCGGGACCATCCCCAGCTGTTCGGCCAAGGGCCAGACCGGCTGCCTGGTCTCTTACGTCAGCTTCCGTGACACCGTCCCACCGCCGGCCACCAGCCGCTTCGGCAAGGTGGATGGGGCCGGCCTGCACGCGGCCTGCGTCAACCCGGCGGCGCTCGGGGGCGGCAAGGGCCAGCCGGCCTCGGCGTTCTGGAACCGGCCGCTGACGGGCGGCGCGCCGACGCCGGCCTGGGCCAGGGACCTGACCGTCGATACGCCGTTCGTCGCCACGCCGGGTCTGCTGACCACCGAATGCGCGCGCAGTGGCGAGTACAGCTATCTGAAGGTGACGACCAACGCCGACCCGGCCGACGCCCGCACCGACGCCATCGCCGGCGACGTGGTCATCTTCGGCAAGGTCGACGCCAACTGGGGCCTGCATCTGATCGACATGAACATCGCCATGGGCGACCTGGTCGCTATCGTCGGCGAACAGGCCAAGGCCTGGAAGAAGAGCCGTTAGCCGGAAGGAAGACCGCGCCGTGAAGACCCATCTCATCGCGCTCGGCGCGGCCCTGCTGCTGGCGGGCGGGGCCGGCTGCGCGGCGGCGCAGAATCCGCCGAGCTTCGCACCCAACGACTACGGCGACACCAGGACCTGGCTGTGCCTGCCCGGGCGGTCGGACCCCTGCTCGGTTCCGGACCTGACCACGACGGTGGTCGCCGCCGACGGGACGACGACGGTCGAGCCCTTCGTCCGGGCGTCCGACCCGGCCATCGACTGCTTCTACGTCTATCCGACCATCTCCACCGACAGCACGCCCAACAGCGACATGACCCCGGACGACGAGCCGCGGGTGGCGGCCGTGCATTTCGCCCGCTTCGGCGGCGTCTGCCGCACCTTCGCGCCGCTGTACCGGCAGGTGACCCTGGCGGCGCTGTACAGGGCGGTGCGCGGCGAGGACTCCGGGGCCGACCGCGAGCTGCCCTATCGCGACGTGAAGGCGGCCTTCGACTGGTACATGGCCCATGAGAACAAGGGCCGGGGCGTCGTGTTGATCGGCCACAGCCAGGGGGCGGGCATCGTCCAGCGACTGATCAAGGACGAATTCGACGGCAAGCCGCTGCAGAAGCAATTGATCGGGGCGATGCCGATCGGCTGGAGCGTGCCGGTCGACGACAATGGCATGTTCGGGACCATCCCCAGCTGCTCGAAGCCGGGTCAGACCGGTTGCCTGGTCTCCTACGTCAGCTTCCGCGATACGCTCGGACCGGTCCCGGCGACGATGTTCGGGCGGGTGAGCGGCGCGGGCCTGCATGCCGCCTGCGTCAACCCGGCGGCCCTTGGCGGCGGCAAGGCCCAGGCCCACAGCTATCTGCGGACCAAGAGCGGCGCCGGCAAACAGCCCTGGGCGCAGGGCAAGAGCATCGAGACGCCTTACGTCTCGGTTCCCGGCCTGCTGGCCACCGAATGCGTGCGCGAGGGCGCCTTCACCTATCTGAAGGTGACCACCAACGCCGACCCGGCCGACCCCCGCACCGACAGCATCGGCGGCGACCTGAACAACAATGACCCGCTGTGGGGCCTGCACACGCTCGACATGAACATCGGCATGGGCGACCTGATCGCCGTGGTGCGGGCGCAGGCCGAGGCCTGGAAGAAGAGGCCCTAGGCCAGCATGTCGAGCAGCACGCCGGTCATCTCGTCGGCGGTGCGGATGACGGCGACGTTGGCCTTGAAGGCGGTCTTGGCCTGGACCTGTTCGACGACTTCTTTCGCCAGGTCGACGTTCGAGTCGAGGCCCCAGGACGCAGTCCGGCGGGCGCTGGCGTCGAGGCGCTGGGTGGCGGCCATGAGGCCGGCGGTGGCGGAACCGATCGCTTGCATGGGCCCACAGATATCGAGGCGCGGTTAAGTCCTCGCTCGCAAACAAGGTAAATCCGCGCGGTGGCCTTTCCCCGGCCCCAACCGGGTGTTTAAAACGGACGCATGAGCGGCAAGACCGAAAGCCCGACCGAACCCTTCAAGCGCGCGCTGGCCCATGCCGCGCGGTCGCTGGCCGAGATGCCGGACCTGGAGGTGGTGTTCTCGGGCGACGGGCCGCAGCTGTCGGGCAACCGGGCGGTGCTGCCGCATCCGCCGCGCGACCTGACCATGGCCGAGGCCTCGCGGATTCGCGGGCTGGCCGACCAGATGGCGCTGCGCCTGGCGCACCATGACCCGGTGGCCCATTCGCGCGGCAGGCCGGCCTCGCCGCAGGGCCAGGCCGTGTTCGAGGCCGTCGAGCAGGCCCGGATCGAAGCCATCGGCTCCAACAACCTGGGCGGGGTGCGCAAGAACCTGGCGACGGTTCTGGAGCTCAGCCTCGAGCGCAAGGGTCTGGCCCGCATCCAGGACCGGGCCAATGCGCCGCTGGCCGACATCGTCAGCCTGATGGTGCGCGAGCGGCTGACCGGGCAGCGGCCGCCGCAGGCCGTACAGCCGCTGGTCGACATGTTCCGCGCCGAGATCGAAGCCAAGGCCGGCGCCGACCTCGACCGGCTGGCGGCCAGCATCGACAACCAGACCGCCTTCGCCAAGGTGACCCGGGCCATCCTGCGCGACCTCGACATGGGCGACGAGGGCGCCGACCCGACCGAGGGCGAGGACGACGAGCAGGGCGAGGAGCAGCAGGAGCAGTCGGACGACAGCGAAGGCGACGGCGAGGGCCAGTCGCCGGAAGGCTCGTCGATGCAGGAGACCGAGACCACCGACAGCGACCAGGACGACGGCGAGGAACAGGCGGTCGAGACCGAAGACGACCAGGATGCCGAGATGAGCGACGAGGCCCCGGAGATGGGCGACGGCGCCAAACCGGCCCGGCCCGATCCCAAGGACAGCGGCAAGCCGGAGCCGGCCTACAAGATCTTCACCAGCGCCCATGACGAGATCGAGCCGGCCGAGGACCTCTGCGATCCCGAGGAGCTGACCCGGCTGCGCGCCTATCTCGACCAGCAGCTGGCCAGCCTGTCGAGCGTGGTCTCGCGCCTGGCCAACAAGCTGCAGCGGCGCCTCTTAGCGCAGCAGAACCGGTCCTGGCAGTTCGACCTCGAAGAGGGCATGCTGGACGTCGCCCGCCTGCCGCGGATCATCATCGACCCGACCGCGCCGCTGAGTTTCAAGCAGGAGAGCGACACCGACTTCCGCGACACGGTGGTCACCCTGCTGATCGACAACTCGGGCTCGATGCGCGGACGGCCGATCATGGTGGCGGCGGTCTGCGCCGACATCCTGGCCCGGACCCTGGAGCGCTGCGCGGTCAAGGTCGAGATCCTCGGCTTCACGACGCGGGCCTGGAAGGGCGGCATTTCGCGCGACGACTGGATCAAGGCCGGCAAGCCGCCGTCCCCCGGCCGGCTGAACGACCTGCGCCACATCATCTACAAGTCGGCCGACAGCCCCTGGCGGCGGGCCCGCAAGAACCTCGGGCTGATGATGCGCGAGGGCCTCTTGAAGGAGAACATCGACGGCGAGGCGTTGATGTGGGCGCACCAGCGGATGATGAGCCGGCCCGAACAGCGCCGCATCCTGATGGTCATCAGCGACGGCGCCCCGGTCGATGATTCGACCCTGTCGGTGAACAGCGGCCACTACCTCGAGCGCCACCTGCGGCAGGTGATCGGCGAGATCGAGAACCGCAGCCCGGTCGAACTTCTGGCCATCGGCATCGGCCATGACGTCACGCGCTACTACCGGCGGGCGGTGACCATCGTCGACGTCGAGCAGTTGGGCGGGGTGCTGGTCGAGCAGCTGGCGTCGCTGTTCGAGGAGGAGCCCAAGCGGGTGGCCAAGGCGCGCGGCCTGCTCGGCGCCCTGCCGACCGTCGTGCCGACGCCGATGAAGGCGACGACCTTCGCGGCGGTGAAGGAAGCCCTGTCGTGAGACGGCTGGCGGGCCTGACGGCGCTGGCGGCGTTGCTGGCCTCCTGCGCCGCGCCGCCGCCGCCCTTGCCGGACAAGCCGCAGCCGGCCGGACCGGAGATCCAGATCGTCACCACGCCCGTGCCGTTCGATCCGTCGAACCCGGCGCGCAGCAACCTCAGCGGCTTTACCTACATGGGCGGGGTGGCGATCACCGATCCCGTCACCAACCGGGTGCACGGTCTGTCGGACCTGAAGGTGACGCCGGACGGCCGCGTCGTGGCGGTCAGCGACCTGGGCGACCTGTTCGAGGCGCGGCTGCAGTTCGGGGCCGATTCGCGGCTGAGCGGCCTGATCGACGGCAAACTGTGGACGCTCAAGCGCCCCGACGGCCAGCCGGTGCAGGGCAAGCTGGAAGGCGACGCCGAGGGGCTGGCGATCCTCGCCAACGGCGACCGGCTGGTCAGCTTCGAGCGCGATCACCGCATCTGGCGCTATCCGGCCGCCGGCGGCCCGCCGGTCGTCGCCCCCAAGCCCGGCAACCTGTTCTCCGAGAACGAGGGCATGGAGGGGCTGACCGAATATCCCTTCGCCGGCCCCGACGCCTATCTGGTCGGCTCCGAGGAGGGCGAGGTCTGGCTCTGCAGGCTCAGCGCCGCCTGCCAGAGCTTCAGCGTGCTCAACGGGCCCGACCTCGAGTATGGCCTGACCGCCCTGGCCCCCTTCCAGGACGGCAGCCTGGTGGCCGTGCACCGGGCCTTCGATCCCCTGCGCGGGGTGAGGATCACCGTCTCGGTCTACGTCGCCGCCGCCCTGAAGGGCCGCCAGCCGCAGCCGATGGCCCGCCTGACCCTCAACGCCCCGCTGACCACCGACAACATCGAGGGCGTCGCCCTGATCACCTCGCCGACCGGCGCGGCCCGCATCCTGCTGCTCAGCGACGACAACGCCAGCGCCTCGCAGCGGACCCTGCTGCTCGTCTTCGATTGGACCGGCCGCAAATGAAACCTGCCTGCGTCACCGACTACCGGGAGCTGGCCAAGCGGCGCATCCCGGGCGTGCTGTTCGACTACATCGACGGCGGCTCCTATGCCGAGGAGACGCTTCGCCGGAACACCGCCGACTTCCAGGAGCTGGCCCTGCGCCAGCGGGTGATGAAGGACGTCTCGCAGATCTCGCTGTCGACCGAGCTGTTCGGCCAGCAGCTGTCGATGCCGGTTGTGCTGTCGCCGATCGGCATGGCCGGCATGTACGCCCGCCGCGGCGAGGTGCAGGCGATGAAGGCGGCGAAGGCGGCCGGGGTGCCGATGTGCCTGTCGTCGCTGTCGATCTGCGACGTCGCCGAGGTGACCCGGGATGGCGGGGCGGCGCCCTGGTACCAGCTCTACATCATCAAGGACCGCGGCTACATGAAGGCCCTGCTGGAGCGGGTCAGCGAGCTGGGCAGCCCGGTGGTGGCCTTTACCGTCGACCTGCCGGTGCCCGGAGCCCGGTACCGGGACGTGCGGTCGGGCCTGTTCGGGGCGACCTCGCCGTTCGTGGGCCTGCAGCGGGCCTGGGACGGCGTCACCCATCCCGACTGGCTGTTCGACGTCATGCTGGGCGGCGGTCCGCACACTTTCGGCAACCTGGCCCCGGCCATCCCCGAGGCCAAGGGGGTGATGGAGTTCTGGCCCTGGGTGACCAAGAACTTCGACCCGACCCTGACCTGGAAGGATCTCGACTGGATCCGCCAGCACTGGAAGGGGCCGCTGGTCATCAAGGGGGTGCTCGATCCCGAGGATGCCAAGGAAGCCGCGCGCTGCGGAGCTGACGGCCTGGTCGTCTCCAACCATGGCGGACGGCAGCTGGATGGGGTGCTGAGCGGCATCCGCGCCCTGCCCCCTATCGCCGACGCCGTGGGCGACCAGCTGACCGTGCTGATGGACGGCGGCGTGCGTTCGGGGCTGGACGTGGTCAAGGCGCTGGCCAGCGGGGCCAAGGGCTGTTTCCTCGGCCGGGCCTGGGCCTACGCCCTGGCGGCCCGCGGCGAGGCGGGCGTCGCCCATGTGCTGCAGATTCTCCGCCAGGAGATGATGATGGCCATGGCCCTGACCGGCTGCACCGACGTCAAGGACGCTGACCGAAGCCTGTTGGCCTAAAGCCGGCCCTTCAGCGCCAGGGCGTCGGCCGCCGCCGCGCCGGAGGCGGTGTTGTCGAAGATGCACCAGGCGTCTGCAGGACCGGAGGTCAAGGCCTTGGCCAGGCCATCGAGCCGTTCCGGCTCGTAGGGCGAGAAGTACATGCGCGGCGAGCCATGCAGGCGCCAGTAGGCGAAGTCCGGCCAGCCGCCGGGCGTGGCCGCCATCGGATGCGGCGCGGGATCGGCGGCGACGCGGGCGATGCGGTGGTCGATGAGCAGGCGCTCGGGCTCGTCGTCAAACCAGCTGGCATGGCGCGGCTCGATGGCGACCCGCCCCTCCCAGACAGCGCGCAGGTCGTCGAAGAAGGTCCGGGCGACGGCCGGATCGAACGTCAGGCTCGGCGGCAGCTGGACGAGCAGCGGTCCCAGGCGGTCCCCGAGCCCCGACACCTCGGCGGCGAAATCCCGCAGCAGGCCGGCGCAATCGGCCAGCCGGGCCTCATGGGTGATGGTCTTGCGCAGCTTGACGGCGAAGCGGAAGCCGGGCGGCACGCTGTCCCGCCAGCGGGCGTAGATGGCCAGCTTGTGAGGCCGATAGAAGGTGCTGTTGATCTCGGCGCAATCGAGGCGGTCGGCATAGCGCTGCAGGCCCGTACCCTCGGTTGGAAACTGGCCGGCGACCGCGCGCGGCACAGCCCAGCCCGCCGTTCCGATCCTGATCTCGCCTGGCTTGCTCATCAATGGATGCAAGCCGCCACGGCGCCGTCAGGTTCCGGACATGCAAAACGGCCCGCGAGTCGCCTCGCGGGCCGCTTCGAAATCTTCAGAAGCCGTGGCTTAAGCCGCGGCCTGTTCGGCCAGCTTGGCCTTGACCTGACGCTTGATCTTCAGGGCGCGGGGCGAGAGGTCCTCGTCCTTCAGCTTGACGATCACGGCGTCTAGGCCGCCCCGGAAGTCCAGGGTGCGCAGCGCGGCGTTGGTGATCCGCAGCTTGAACGACTGGCCGAGCACGTCCGACACCAGGGTGGCGGGCGACAGGGCCGGCAGGAAGCGGCGCTTGGTCTTGATGTTCGAATGGCTCACGTTGTGGCCGACCATCGGGCCGACACCGGTGAGTTCGCAACGACGCGACATGATAGAACCTTCGCAATAGAATTTCGGGCGCGCCAGGGAGGCCCTGCGCACGAGAGGGGCGTCTATAGGGGTAAGGGCGGGGAAACGTCAACCCTTTGGGGGACTCTCAAATCGACTCAGCGCGCCTCTGGCGAGAGAACACTTCAGCCGCCATTCATGCGCCGCCATTATGGAACAGGACTGCAAGACCGACGCTCTGGAACTCCAGAAGGACCTATGCCCGATATGATCCGCCCGGCCGCCATCATCGCCACAGTCGCCCTGCTGGCCATCCCGGCCGTCGCCTCCAGCCAGGCGACGAACACCATCCTGCCCGGCTACTGGGAATACCGCAGCAAGGTCAGCTACGGGGTCTCCTCGAGCAGCGTCGAAAAGAAGTGCGTCGAGCCCAAGGACATCGACAAGTTCTTCAGCGGCCCCAGCAATCGCCACTACAAATGCACCTACCCGACCCGCAACGTGGCGAACGGCAAGGCCGAGTTCCAGGGCACCTGCGTCGACAAGCGCGGGCGCACGGCGCAGGTCACCGCGTCCGGAACCTACAGCCCCAAGCACTTCACCCTGAACGCCAGAATCAAGACCAGCATCATCGGCGTGCCAATCACCCCGACCGGTTCGATCGACGCGACCTGGATCGGCCAGACCTGCCCGCCCAAGCCGCCGAAGAAGGCCAAGTGACTTCTGAGTCTTGTGGTTAATCGGCGTTAAGATACAATAGCTTGTAGGGAACAAATGCCGAATCGGACGAAGTCGCCGATTCGGTCCCGATTCGTTTCGCGCCTGTTCGCGTGCGCCAGCCCTCGTCGTTAACCCCGCTCCCCCGAAGTGCCCGCTGATCGCGTGGCGTGCTATCGTCCGCGAAACAACGACTCTCTCCGGGGCCATCCCTTGCACAAGTTCCTCCGCCCACTGGCCGCCATCGGCGCCCTGATCCTTGTCGGCTGCTCGGCCCAGGCGGGGACCGCCGACGGCGACGACTTCCTGATGTTCGGCGGGCCGATCTTCAGCGACGGCGGCGCGGCCCAGGCCGATGGCTCGACCCAGGTCATCCCGGCCGAGGCGTTGGTGGTTCGCGACGGCAAGGTGGTGTTCGCCGGCGATCTGGCCGCCGCCCGGGCCCAGGCCAAGGGCCTGCCGCTGATCGACCTGAAGGGCGCGGCCGCCTACCCGGGCTTCATCGACAGCCATGTGCATCTGACCGGTGTGGGCCTGCGCGAAATGACCCTCAACCTCGACCAGGTGAAGTCGGTCGCTGAACTGACAGAGGCCGTGAAGGCCTGGAATGCCGCGCACCCGGGCGCCGAGCCGTTGACCGGCCGGGGTTGGATCGAGACCCACTGGCCGGAGAAGCGATTCCCCAACCGCGCCGACCTCGACGCCGTCGTCGCCGACCGCGCCGTCGTGCTGGAGCGGTCGGATGGCCACGCGGTGGTGCTGAACAGCGTCGCGCTGACGCTCGCGGGCATCACCAGGGACAGCAAGGACCCCAGCGGCGGCCGCATCGAGCGCGACGCCGCCGGCGAGCCGACCGGTATGCTGATCGACAACGCCCAGGGCCTGATCGGCGCCAAGCTGCCGCCGCTGAGCTACGCCCGCCGGCGCGAGGCGCTGGAGAAGGCGGTCAACCTCTACGCCGCCCGCGGCTGGACCGGCGGGGCCAACATGAGCACCGAGGCGGACGACGTGAGGGTGCTGTTCGAGCTGGCCGCCGAGAAGAAGCTGCCGATCACCGTCGACGTCTTCATGACGCCCGAGGATTCGGCCGAGGTCCTGCGCCGCGGTCCCTACAGCGACCCGACCGGCATGGTCCGGGTACGCGGGGTGAAGCTCTACATGGACGGCGCGCTCGGCTCGCGCGGGGCCCTGCTGCTGGCCCCCTACAGCGACCAGCCGGCGACCAGCGGCCTGCAGATCGCCCAGCACGACGAGGCGCTGGGGATCATGAAGCAGGCCCTGAAGGTCAAGGCCGACATCGCCTTCCACGCCATCGGCGACAGGGGCAACCGCCAGGCGCTGGACTGGATGGCCGAGGCCTTCGCCAGCGATCCGGCCGCTGCGAAAAAGGTGCGCTGGCGCATCGAGCACAGCCAGATCGTCAACCCCGCAGACATCCCGCGCTTCCGCCAACTGGGCGTCGTCGCCTCCATGCAGCCCTCGCACGCCATCGGCGACCTCTACTTCGCCCCGGCGCGGCTCGGTCCCGACCGGCTGAAGGGCGCCTATGCCTGGCGCAGCCTGACAACCAGCGGGGCCCTGGTCATCGGCGGCACCGACGCGCCGGTCGAGGTCGGCGACCCGCGGATCGAGTTCTACGCCGCCGCCGTGCGCAAGGACCTCAAGGGCGACTCGGGTCCCGACTGGCATCCCGAAGAGGCGCTGAACCGCGTCCAGGCCCTGGCCCTGTTCACCGTCAATCCGGCCCAGGCCGACCACCGCCCCGAAGGCTGGGGTCGGCTGGTCGCCGGCAGCCCGGCCAACATCACCGTCTTCTCCCGCGAGCTCCTCACCGCCGCCGACGCCGACATCATGAAGGCGACGCCGGTGCTGACGGTGGTCAGGGGCCGGACCGTCCACGACGCCCGCTAGAGCAGCCAGTCCTCCTTCGGCGCTTCCGCCGGCATCGGGGAAGCGGTGATGAAGTCGGCGGCGCTCAGGCTGGAAGCCTGGACGCCGGTCAGGATGACATAGCCACCGTCGGCGAAGATCACCTTGGCTCCGGCCGCCAACTGGCCGATGGAGCTGTAAGCCCCGCCGTAGCCGGTGGTATCGATCAGGTCGATGCCGTCCTGGAAGTCGGCGATGGTGTTGGCGCCGTCTCCGGTCGCCAGCACGAAGACGTCCGCTCCGGTCCCGCCAGTCAGGGTATCCTGACCCGCCCCGCCCACCAGCACATCGTCGCCGTCGCCGCCGTTCAGCTTGTCGGCGCCGTTGCCGCCTTCCAGCCGGTCGGCCCCGCCCAGCCCGTTCAGAGTGTCGTTGCCGTCCAGGCCCTGGATGGTTTCCCGCCGTTCGTCGCCGGTGAGGGTATTGGCCCCGGCCGTGCCGGTCAGGGTCCGCTCGTCCCCGACCGGAGGCGGCGGTGGCGGCGGGGGCGGCGCAGGCGCCGGTCCGCCGATGAAGTTGGCCGCTGTCAGGGTGGCGCCGTCGACATCCATCAGCAGCACTGACCCGCCGTCGGCAAAGGTCAGCACGGCGCCCTCCGCAGTCTGTGACAGCGTGTAGGCGCCCGCCATGGCCGCGACCTCCAGCCGGTCCTGCAGGGCATAGAAGTCGACGATGGTGTCGTGGCCGTCGCCGGGGGCGAAGATGAAAATGTCCTCGCCCGCGCCGCCGACCAGCAGGTCGTCGCCCTTGTCGCCGGAGAGGGTGTCGTCGCCGGCGCGGCCTTCGACAAGGTCGGCGCCGGCGCCGGCGTAGAACAGGTCGTTGCCGCCCTTGCCCTGGATCCAGTCGCGCTGGACGAAGGTGTTGCCGGGAGCGCCGACGGTGCTGTCGCTGTCGTTCGCCGATTGGGTCAAGCCGGCGTAGTAGCCGTACACCGGGTGCGGCTCCGGCGGCGGCGGCGGTGGCGGCAGGCCGATGAAGGCGGCCGGCGTCAGGTCGGCGGCCTGGATGCCGGTCAGGATGACGTAGCCGCCGTCGCTGAACAGCACCTTGGCTCCGGCGGCCAGTTGGGCAATCGACTGATAGCCGCCGTAGGCCGTCACATCGATGCGATCGACGCCCAGTTCGAAGTCGGCGACGGTGTTGGCCCCGTCGCCGGGCCCGAAGGTGAAGACGTCGATCCCGGCACCGCCGGTCAGGGTGTCCTGACCCGCGCCGCCGATCAGCACGTCGTCGCCATCGCCGCCGAACAGCTTGTCGGCGCCGTCGCCGCCCTCGAGCCGGTCACGTCCGCCCAGGCCGTTCAGCGTGTCGTTGCCGCCCAGGCCCTGGATCAGTTCGGCGCGGCCATCGCCGCTCAGGGTGTTGGCCGAGGCTGTGCCGGTCAGGGTGCGCTCAGGCGTGATCGGCGGCGGTCCCGGCGGCGGCGGAGGCGGCGGCGGCGGCGGCGGGGCTGGCGGCGGGATCGGCGGTGCGGGCGGGGGCGGCGGCACGGGCGGATTGTTGATGAAATTGGCCGCCGACAGGTGGGCGGGCTGGACACCGAACAGGGTGACGTAGCTGCCGTCGATGAAGATCACCCGGGCGTCGGCGTCCTCGGTCAGGATGATCGAGGCGTAGCCGCCGAAAGCGCTGACGTCGATCCGGTCCTGAGCGACCGAGAAGTCGTTGATGCTGTTGCGGTCGTCGCCCGGCCGGAAGACGAAGGTGTCAGCGCCGGCCCCGCCGGTCAGGCTGTCGGCGCCCTTGCCGCCGATGAGGATGTCGTCCCCGTCGCCGCCAAAGAGCTTGTCGCCGCCATCGCTGCCTTCGAGGCGGTCGTTGCCGCCGAGGCCGTTGAGGGTGTCGTTGCCGGCCAGGCCCCTGAGGATCTCGGCTCGCGCGTCGCCGTCGATCGTGTTGGCTCCCGCCGTGCCGTGCAGCAGCCGGTCATAGACGGGCGGCTCCGCCGGAGGGGGTGGCGGAGGCGGTGGCGGCGGAGGGGGCGGCGGCGGAGGTGGTGGAGGCGGTGGTGGCGGCGGCGGCGGTGGTGGAGAAGGCGGCGGCAGCGTTGGCGGCGGGCTGGCCGTGGTGATGAAGTTCTCCGCGGTCAGGCTGCTCGCCTGCACGCCGGTCAGGGTGACATAGCCGCCGTCGGCGAACATCACCCGCACGCCGGCGCCGGTCTGCACCAGCGAGGAATAGCCGCCCCAGGCGCTGACATCGATCCAGTCCTCGGTCGCGTTGAAGTCACTGATGGCGTTGTTTCCGTCGCCGGGACCGAAGACGAAGATGTCGTAGCCGGCGCCGCCGGACATGTTGTCGGTGCCGGCGCCGCCGACGATGACGTCGTCCCCGTCGCCGCCATAGAGCTTGTCGCTGCCGTCGCCGCCCTCGAGGCGGTCGGCGCCGGCGAGGCCGTTCAGGGTGTCGTTGCCGCCGAGCCCCTGGATGGCCTCGGAACGGCCATCACCGGTCAGGGTGTTGGCGGCGACCGTCCCCGTCAGCGTCCGCTCGTAGGTCGGCGTCGCCGGCATCGGGCCGTGCGGCGGCGGCGGCGGGGGTGGAGGCGGCGGGGGCGGCGGAGGGGGTGGCGGAGGCGGTGGCGGCGGAGGCGGAGGCGGGGGTGGCGCGGTCGGCGGGGGCGGGGGTGGCGGCGGAGGCGGCGGGAGCGTGTTCGGCAGAGCGAAGTTGCCGTCGCCGAGGCTGCCGGCGGCGACGTTCTGCAGTCGCAGCGTTCCGCCGCCCGTCAGGTTGAACAGGGTGTCGGCTCCGTCGGCGATGCGGGACTGCCATTCTTCGAGCGAGGACAGGATCACCTTGTCGACGGCCACGTCGAAGTCGGTGACCAGGTCGGCGCCGCCGTCAGCGTCGAGCACGACCACGGTGTCGGCGCCGGCGCCGAGCGTCATGACGTCGTCGCCGCCATAGCCGCGCAGGAGGTTGGCGCCGCCATCACCGGTCAGGGTGTCGTTGAAATCGGAGCCGTAGATATTCTCCACGCTTACCAGGGTGTCGCCTTGGGCGTGGCCGCCCAGAGCTGGACCGCCAAGGGTCACGCTGACGGCCGCATTGGACAGGCGGTAGTCGACCGTATCGGCGCCGGCGCCGCCGTTCATCTGATCGGCGCCCAGCGAACCGGCCATTATGTCATCGCCGCCCAGCCCGATCAGATCGTTCTCGTCGGCATCGCCGTACAGCAGATCGCCGACCGAACTTCCGACGTCGTCGAGGGCGAAAGCGGTATTGCGGGTTATATAGAACGGACCAAAGGAGAGGCTCTCATCATAGAAAGGCCACCAGGTGCTGTAGAGCCGCAGGTCTCCATCGATATCAAGAAGGTAGTCATCATTGTAAGCCGGGGTATAGAATATACCGATCTCATATCCGAAATCATTATATTGATTATATGCATTCCCATGCACGATATCCAAGGTTTCGACCGCGTTTCCCCACACCACGAAGACTTCGAATGTCTCGCCCGGCGTGCTTCCGATGACGAAGAAGGTGGCGGTGTTGGCGACGCCGGTTTCGTCCTCGATCGTGAGCCCCCAGCCCGTACCGAATTGAATGATGGTCGCCACGGCGCGCTCCCAATCCACCCACGGTCAGCCGCCGCAGAGCCCATTTCGGGGAAATATACCACAGGTTGAGCTCTGACCAAGCTGCGCTTGAACACGGTTCCGCGATGCATTTGCCGGCGCCGCAGGAACAATTGCGCCCAAGCCGCGATTGATCGTCACCTGATCGCGCGGAGGACCATCTCGATGCTTGCCCGACTCGCACCCGCGCCCCACCTATAGGTCATGAGTGACCGCTCGACCGGCCAGGCGCCGGCCCGGCTTACGGCCGTTCTGGGGCCAACCAACACCGGCAAGACGCATCTGGCCGTCGAGCGGATGTGCGGCCACGCCAGCGGCATGATCGGCCTGCCCCTGCGCCTGCTGGCGCGGGAGATCTACGACCGGGTGGTGGCGCTGAAGGGCGTCCGTGAGGTGGCGCTGATCACCGGCGAGGAGAAGATCGTCCCGCCGCGCGCCAACTATTTCATCTGCACCGTCGAGGCCATGCCGCTGGGCCGCGAGGTCGAGTTCATGGCCATCGACGAGATCCAGCTGTGCACCGATCCCGAGCGCGGCCACGTCTTCACCCACCGGCTGCTGCATGCGCGCGGCAAGTTCGAGACCATGCTGCTGGGGGCCGGCACCATGGCCAACCTGATCCGCCGGCTGCTGCCCAAGGCGGAGATCGTGACGCGGGAGCGGTTCTCCTCCCTGACCTACGCCGGACCCAAGAAGCTGACCCGCCTGCCGAGGCGCAGCGCCGTCGTCGCGTTCAGCGCCGACCAGGTCTACGGCATCGCCGAGCTGATCCGCCGCCAGCGGGGCGGCGCGGCGGTGGTCATGGGCAGCCTCTCCCCCCGCACCCGCAACGCCCAGGTCGCCCTCTACCAGTCGGGCGAGGTCGACTTCCTCGTGGCCACCGACGCCATCGGCATGGGGCTGAACATGGACGTCGACCATGTCGCCTTCGCGGGCCTGCGCAAGTTCGACGGCAAGCGGAGCCGCTGGCTGCACGCCACCGAGATCGCCCAGATCGCCGGCCGGGCCGGCCGCTATCGCCGCGACGGCACCTTCGGGGTGACCGGCGAGGCCGACGACATCGACGAGGACCTGGTCGAACGGGTCGAGAACCACCAGTTCGAGCCGATCACCACGGCCGAATGGCGCAACAGCCGCCTCGACTTCACCAGCCTGACGACCCTGATCAAGACCCTGGACGAGGCCCCGCAACGCGAGGGCCTGAAGCTGTCGGCCGAGGCGCTGGACGAGCTGACCCTGAAGCGGCTGGCCGAGGACCCCGACATCGCCCACCGCGCCAAGGCGAGGCCGCAGCTGGAGAAGCTGTGGGAGGTCTGCCAGACGCCCGACTTCCGCAAGATCGCCAGCGACGATCACCTCAACCTGCTGCGCCGCATCTTCAACGAGCTGACCAGCGGCCGGCGGCGCATTCCCGACGACTGGATGGCCGGCCAGTTCGCCACCCTCGACCGCACCGATGGCGAGATCGACGCCCTGGCCGGGCGGCTGGCGGCGGTGCGCACCCTGTCCTACGTCGCCAACCGGCCCGACTGGCTGCACGACCCGGCCTTCTGGCAGGCGACCATGCGCCAGCTGGAGGACAGGCTCAGCGACACCCTGCACGAGAAGCTGATGGCCCGCTTCGTCGACCGGCGGACCAGCGTGCTGATGCGCCAGCTGGGCGACCGCGAGGCCATGCTGGCCGGCGTCGCCGAGGACGGCACGGTGACCGTCGAGGGCCACTATGTCGGCAGGCTGCAGGGCGTGGTCTTCGACCAGCCCAAGGCCATCACCAGCCTCGAGGAAAAGGCCCTGCGCGGCGCCGCTCAACGCGCCGTGGCGCCGGAGGTGGCCAGGCGCCTGGGCGCCTTGGCCGCCGAGGACGACGAGGCCTTCAGCCTGACGCCCGACGGCATGGTGCTGTGGCGTGGCGCGGCGGCCGGGCGGCTCGATGCGGCCGGCAAGGTCAAGCTGCTCGGCGAGCTCGGTCCCGCGCCAGCCCGTGAGCGGGCCCAGCGGCGGCTGGAGGCCTGGCTGGCCCATGAGCGGGCCCGCAAGCTGTCGCCCCTGGCGGCGTTGGAGACGGCGATGAGCGAAGGCGGCTTGCGCGGCCTGGCCCGGGGCCTCGCCCACCGCCTGCTGGAGACCGGCGGCGTCCTGCCCCGCCGCCAGGTCGAGGCGGAGATGAAGGTGCTCAGCCAGGCCGAGCGCCGGGCCCTGCGCAGTCTCGGCGTGCGCATCGCCGCCTTCAGCCTGCACCTGCCGGGCCTGCTGACCGAGGAGGCCCAAGCCTTCGCCCAGTCGCTGAACGCCGACACCGCCGGGCCGCCCCCCGGCAAGGTCAGCCGGCTGCAGCCGGGGCCGGTCGACGCCAAGGGGCTGTCGGCCCGGGGCCTGATGGCGGTCGGCGGCCTGGCCGTGCCGGTCGACCAGCTGGAACGGCTGGATGAGGCCCTGCGGGCGGCGCCGCAGAAGGCCGGCGGCTCGGTCGTGTCCGACGCCCTGCTCGAAGGGCTGGGCTTGAGCGCCAAAGACGCCGCCGACATCCTGCGCGGCCTTGGCCTGGCGCCGGTCAACCGCGACTACCCCATCGCCTGGAGGCGGCGCGGCGCCGCCAGGGCCGC